>NZ_JBEXLP010000152.1:0-9448 GCF_040610035.1 Streptomyces sp. NPDC004542 | reverse complement strand
GGTCACTTGGGGGTGACCACCTTGTAGTTCTTGGGGACCTGGGCGTCGGCGGGCACGGGCGGCCCGCGGCGCGCCCCACCCGGCAGCCACCGCAGACGGCCACCGGGCCGCCCCGGTGAAGGCGGCGGACAGCGGAACGGTGGGGCCGGGCTCGGCGGCGGTACGCCGGACGCGGCCGTCGACACCGGACGCGGAGGCGTGGCCGCCGTCCAGGCCGGGCGACCTCCCCTCGATCACCCGGGCGTACGGAGCACGGGCGGCCCGCGGCGCGCCCCACCCGGCAGCCACCGCAGACGGCCACCGGGCCGCCCCGGTGACCCCGGCGGACAGCGGAACGGTGGGGCCGGGCTCGGCGTCGGCGGTCAGGACGCGGACGCGGTCGGTTCGGGGGCCAGGGGTGCCGGTCATGTACCGATCCTGTCCCGCTCTCCTGAGGGAACCCTGTGTTCACCCTGAGGGTCGGTGATGACCTGCGGTGGCCGGTGCGGCCGGTCATGGCGGAGGGCCGCACCCCCGGCTTCCGGGGATGCGGCCCTCGACGGCCGTGCGGTGGTCGCCTACTTGCGGATCAGGCTGCGCAGCACGTACTGCATGATGCCGCCGTTGCGGTAGTAGTCGGCCTCACCAGGGGTGTCGATGCGGACGACCGCGTCGAACTCGACGCCCGTGTCGGTGGTGACCTTCACCGTGCGGGGCGTGGTGCCCTCGTTGAGCTCGGTGACGCCGGAGAAGGAGAAGGTCTCCTCGCCGGTCAGGCCGAGGGACTCGGCGGAGGCACCCTCCGGGAACTGGAGCGGGAGGACGCCCATGCCGATGAGGTTCGAGCGGTGGATGCGCTCGTACGACTCGGCGATGACGGCCTTGACGCCGAGCAGCGCGGTGCCCTTGGCCGCCCAGTCGCGGGACGAGCCGGAGCCGTACTCCTTGCCGGCCAGGACGACCAGCGGGATGCCCTGCTCGATGTAGTTGCGGGAGGCGTCGTAGATGAACGACACCGGCCCGCCGTCCTGGGTGAAGTCGCGGGTGTAGCCGCCCTCGGTGCCCGGCGCGATCTGGTTGCGCAGGCGGATGTTGGCGAACGTACCGCGGATCATGACCTCGTGGTTGCCTCGGCGGGAGCCGTAGGAGTTGAAGTCGCGGCGCTCGACGCCGTGCTCCGTGAGGTACTGGCCGGCCGGGGTGTCGGCCTTGATGGCGCCGGCCGGGGAGATGTGGTCGGTGGTGACCGAGTCGCCCAGCTTGGCCAGGACGCGGGCGCCGGAGATGTCGGAGACCGGCTCCGGGTCCATGCCCATGCCCTCGAAGTACGGGGGCTTGCGGACGTACGTCGACTCGGCGTCCCACTCGAAGGTGTTGCCGGTCGGGATCGGCAGCGCCTGCCACTGGGCGTCGCCCGCGAAGACGTCCTGGTAGGACTTGTTGAACATGTCCTCGCCGATGGCGTTCGCCACGACGTCGTTGACCTCGGCCTCGGAGGGCCAGATGTCCTTCAGGTAGACCGGGTTGCCGTCCTGGTCGGTGCCGAGGGCGTCCCGCGTGATGTCCACCTTCATGGAGCCCGCGAGGGCGTACGCGACGACCAGCGGCGGGGAGGCCAGGTAGTTCATCTTGACGTCGGGGTTGATACGGCCCTCGAAGTTCCGGTTGCCGGAGAGGACCGAGGTGACCGCGAGGTCGTGGTCGTTGACGGCCTTGGAGACCTCCTCCGGCAGCGGGCCGGAGTTGCCGATGCAGGTGGTGCAGCCGTAGCCGACGAGGTTGAAGCCGACCTTGTCGAGGTACGGGGTCAGGCCCGCCTTGTCGAAGTAGTCGGTGACGACCTTGGAACCCGGCGCGAGGGTGGTCTTGACCCACGGCTTGCGGGTCAGGCCCTTCTCGACCGCCTTCTTCGCCACCAGCGCGGCGGCGACCATGACGTACGGGTTGGAGGTGTTGGTGCAGGAGGTGATGGCCGCGACGGTCACCGCACCGTGGTCCAGGGTGTAGGTCGTGCCGTCGGGGGCGGTGACCTGGACCGGGTTGGACGGGGCGCCGTTCGGGGCGACGGCCGGGGCGTCGGAGGCCGGGAAGGACTCGACACCCGCCTCGTCCACGGAGTCGACGTAGTTGCGCACATCCGTCGTGAACTGCTCGGCGGCGTTCGCGAGGACGATGCGGTCCTGCGGGCGCTTCGGGCCGGCGATGGACGGGACGACCGTGGAGAGGTCCAGCTCGAGCTTCTCGGAGAAGTCCGGCTCGGCCTTCGGGTCCAGCCAGAGGCCCTGCTCCTTGGCGTAGGCCTCGACGAGCGCGACCTGCTGCTCGGAGCGGCCGGTCAGGCGCAGGTAGTTGATGGTCTCGTCGTCGATCGGGAAGATCGCGGCGGTGGAGCCGAACTCGGGCGACATGTTGCCGATGGTGGCGCGGTTGGCCAGGGAGGTGGCGGCGACGCCCTCGCCGTAGAACTCCACGAACTTGCCGACGACGCCGTGCTTGCGCAGCATCTCGGTGATGGTGAGCACCAGGTCGGTGGCGGTGGTGCCGGTGGGCAGCTCACCGGTCAGCTTGAAGCCGACGACGCGCGGGATGAGCATGGAGACCGGCTGGCCGAGCATGGCGGCCTCGGCCTCGATGCCGCCGACGCCCCAGCCGAGCACGCCGAGGCCGTTGACCATGGTGGTGTGCGAGTCGGTGCCGACCAGGGTGTCGGGGTAGGCCTGGCCGCCGCGGACCATGACGGTGCGGGCCAGGTGCTCGATGTTCACCTGGTGGACGATGCCGGTGCCGGGCGGGACGACCTTGAACTCGTCGAAGGCGGTCTGGCCCCAGCGCAGGAACTGGTAGCGCTCCTTGTTGCGGCCGTACTCCAGCTCGACGTTCTGCTTGAAGGCGTCGTTGGTGCCGAACTTGTCGGCGATCACCGAGTGGTCGATGACCAGCTCGGCCGGGGCCAGCGGGTTGATCTTCGCCGGGTCGCCGCCGAGCTCCTTGACGGCCTCGCGCATGGTGGCGAGGTCCACGACACAGGGCACGCCGGTGAAGTCCTGCATGATCACGCGGGCCGGCGTGAACTGGATCTCCTGGCTGGGCTGCGCCTGGGAGTCCCAGTTGCCGAGGGCGCGGATGTGGTCGGCGGTGATGTTCGCGCCGTCCTCCGTGCGGAGCAGGTTCTCCAGCAGGACCTTGAGGCTGTACGGCAGCCGGGCCGAGCCCTCCACCTTGTCCAGCCGGAAGATCTCGTACGACTCGTCGCCCACCTGCAGCGTGCTGCGGGCGTCGAAGCTGTTCGCCGACACGACAGTCTCCTTCATTGATGTGCGCGTACCACCGTCAATCCTGCCGCCACGCCGACTCGGCCGATCCAGTAAGGTAAGGCTAAGTAAGGCTTCCCTTACCGAGTGGCGGCTGCGGTGCGCCCGGGCAGATATCTCGATGTCGAGATAACTCTAGTACATGGGGCCCGGATGGTCATGCCCGGACCACCCCGCTGTCCGCCGTCATCCAATCGAGGCGTGTGACAGCGAACCCAGTCGCTCCGCCTTCCTTGCCGGCGAACAGCGGCACCGGTCCCGTTGACGGCCGGCGCGGATGCGGCGGGTGACCGGCTTGAGACGCTCCCTGCCCTGTTCCATCTCCTCTGACTGCGCGAGTTGGCCGCCGACGGGCCGGCGTTCGCGCCGCAGGGGCCGTCCACCGTGGTGGGCCTGGCCGACGGATGTGTTCGGCGACGGAGGCCGGGAGGGGACGGCGGTTGCCGGGAGCGCGGCAGCGGGTGGCGGACACCCTCCGTCGACACGCCGGCATCCGCCACCCATCGACACGCCGGGACCGGGTATCCGAGTTGAGCGGTACTCAGCCAGAGGACCGACGAGCCCAGCGACCGACGACCCCAGAGGGAGGCGGACATGCCGCTCACGTTCCGCAAGAGTTTCCGGATCCTGCCCGGCGTGCGACTGAACATCAACAAGCACTCCTGGTCCCTCACGACCGGCAGCAAGAACGGCCCGCACCACACGCACAGCAGTACCGGACGTAGTACGACATCGGTTGATTTGCCTGGGCCGTTCGGGTGGCGCCGCACCCGTAGCCGCAGGAAGCGTTGACGGGGCATCACCCGAACGGACCACCCTGGCAGGCGCCATCTCATATCTGAGATAGCCTCAACCCCATGGCAGACGATTACCTCGTACGCATCGGCAAGCTCATCCGTGACGCCCGGCAACACCGAGGCTGGACACAGGCACAGCTCGCGGAGGCGCTCGGCACCAGCCAGAGCGCCGTCAATCGCATCGAGCGCGGCAACCAGAACATCAGCCTTGAGATGATCGCCCGAATCGGTGAAGCCCTGGACAGCGAGATCGTGTCGCTGGGGTACGCGGGTCCGATGCATCTGCGCGTGGTCGGCGGCCGCCGGCTCTCCGGCGCCATCGACGTCAAGACCAGCAAGAACGCCTGCGTGGCCCTGCTGTGCGCCGCACTGCTCAACAAGGGGCGCACCGTGCTGCGCCGGGTGGCGCGCATCGAGGAGGTGTACCGCCTGCTGGAGGTGCTCAACTCCATCGGGGTGCGCAGCCGCTGGATCAACGACGGCGTGGACCTGGAGCTGGTCCCGCCGGCCGAGCTGGACATCGCGGCGATCGACGCCGAGGCGGCGGTCCGCACGCGGTCCATCATCATGTTCTTCGGCCCGCTGCTGCACCGCATGGACGGCTTCAAGCTGCCCTACGCCGGCGGCTGCGACCTGGGCACGCGGACCATCGAACCGCACATGATCGCGCTGCGCCGGTTCGGGCTGGACATCGCGGCGACCGAGGGCCAGTACCACGCGCGGGTCGACCGCGCGATCCGCCCGGACCGGCCGATCGTGCTGACCGAGCGCGGGGACACCGTCACCGAGAACGCGCTGCTGGCCGCCGCCCGGCACGACGGCGTCACGGTCATCCGCAACGCGTCCTCCAACTACATGGTCCAGGACCTCTGCTTCTTCCTGGAGGCCCTGGGCGTCAGGGTCGAGGGCATCGGCACCACCACGCTCACCGTGCACGGCGTGCCGGACATCGACATCGACGTGGACTACTCCCCCTCCGAGGACCCGGTCGAGGCGATGAGCCTGCTGGCCGCCGCCGTGGTCACCGAGTCGGAACTGACGGTGCGCCGGGTGCCGATCGAGTTCCTGGAGATCGAGCTGGCCGTGCTGGAGGAGATGGGCCTCGACCACGACCGCAGCGCGGAGTACGTCGCCGACAACGGCCGTACCCGCCTGGTCGACCTCACCGTCCGGCCCTCCAAGCTGGAGGCGCCCATCGACAAGATCCACCCGATGCCCTTCCCCGGCCTGAACATCGACAACGTCCCGTTCTTCGCGGCGATCGCGGCGGTCGCCCAGGGCAAGACGCTGATCCACGACTGGGTCTACGACAACCGCGCGATCTACCTCACCGACCTCAACCGCCTCGGCGGGCGGCTGCAGTTGCTCGACCCGCACCGCGTCCTGGTCGAGGGCCCGACCCGCTGGCGCGCCGCCGAGATGATGTGCCCGCCCGCACTGCGCCCCGCCGTGGTCGTACTGCTGGCGATGATGGCGGCCGAGGGCACGTCGGTGCTGCGCAACGTGTACGTCATCAACCGGGGTTACGAGGACCTCGCCGAACGCCTGAACTCGATCGGGGCGCAGATCGAGATCTTCCGGGACATTTGATGCGGATGCCGCCGTACCCCTTCTGACCTGCTGTTTAGCGGGTCAGTGAGTGGTACGGCGGCATCTCTGGGACTTCTCTGGGACGTTGGTCCTGCGGCCGGGCTGCGAGCCACGCTCCACAGGCTCTGCCGAGGACCGCAGCTACGCGAAGATCGCGTCGATGGCGGCGCTCTCTCGTGCGCCGGCGCGGGGCAGGAAGTGGGAGTACTTCCGCTGCGTGAACCCGGGGTCGGAGTGCCCCAGCCGGCGTGCCAGGGAGACGATCGATTCGCCAGCCTCCAGTTCCTCAGAGGCGTAGAAGTGGCGCAGGGCGTGGAAGCCGTGCTCCCGGGACGGCTCCCACACACGAGCGCCGTCGGTGCTGCCCTCGTCCAGCGGAGCGATAGCGCCCGCCGTGGCCAGAGCGGGCTTCCACACGTAGGAGTTGAAGTGGTTCCGGTTGATGGCCTTCCGCTCGCGTCCCGTCACCAGGAGGCTGTAGGTCCTCGGCCGCCGGTGTTTGGCCTCCACCGGCGTCTCGGCAGGAGTCGGGTCGTCCCAGGGCAGCGTGACCGGGACCGGCGCGAAGTGCTCCATGTGCTGCCGGATGGCCCGGGCCACGCTGGGCGGCAACGGCACGTCCCGGACCTTGCGCCCCTTGGGAAGCGTCAAACACAGCTTCGCACCATCTTGGCCTGCCGCCGGACATGCACGACTTCCTTCTCGAAGTCAACGTCGTCCGCTGAGAGCCCGAGCGCCTCCCCCTGCCGGAGCCCGAGACCTGCTCCGATCACGAGGAGGAGCCGGTAGCGATCCGGCAGGGCCTCCCGTACGGCCAGCACCCGTTCCGGGGGCCACGCCTCAACCCTGCCGGGGGTCGCGGGCGGAGGCCCGACCGTGCTGGACCGACACGGGTTACGTCCGAGGCGACGGTCCTCGACGGCAGCCTGCGTTCATGATCACGGTGGCCGTACCCCTGCCCGCACCCGCCCCACGACGCTCCTGACCAGCGCCGACACCGGAACTACAGCTGCCGTGACTGATCGCTGAATCAGCGTAGGTCGGTATTGGCCTGCAGCCGGCGGGGCGAATCCCAAGCTGTCGTCGGCGACTGCACCAGCGTCTGCGCGCCACGAACGGGCCGCCCCGCCCCGCTGGCTCTCGCCGAACAAGCGCAAGTAGAAGGCGGCCGAGTGCGCACACAGCATGTGGAGCACCGAGTTCCGGATGAATCACGGGTGCCCGGTCTGCGACTCCGGCCGGGACGGCCTCGTCCAGTCGGTGAGCTCGTCTCCCAGTATGCGTACCCCAAGCCCAGCACGAGCGTCTGCGCGTCTGTCGTCACCATAAGCGTCATGCAAACGACAAGACCAGACGCAATTTTTGGTTCTACGAAACCTCAAGCGGCCAGCTAAGGCCGGATGCAATGGGGAGGCGCCGGGTGCGTGGACGCTGTCACGGAAAGCGTTTCAGCTTAGCAAAACTACATCGAAGCGCGCGTTTCATCACCAGTGCTCTGGATACGCTCGTCCAGCTCTTTGGCAAATTCCATCCACGTCTCTGCGTACTGTCTCGCGAGATCGGCTATCAAGTCCCCACAATGCGACGGCACTGCCGCAGCGAGCTTGGACCATTCCTGGTCCCCGATGGCGTTCAACTGGAGCACCCTGAGTAGGTGGCGCCCCTCCTCCTTGTGGCGCAGGGACGGGTCGCGCAGCAACTTGTCGACCAGGGGGACAGGGTCCGGCTGAAGGAGCCGCACTTTCCGCGCAGCACGCCGGGTACCACCCTGAACCGACTCGCTGGAACCGACGCTACTGGCTTCAGTATCGGGTTCAGGTCGTTCATGCTCCGCTACCGGAGATTCCCCAGCCATGATTCGCTTACGAACATCGCTCACGGTCGCCGGCGAGATGCCTGCGCCGCGTGCCACTTCACGCAGCGAGGCCTTCGGGTTCTCCGCGATCAGCTCGGCAGCTCGCATCCTGCCTTCCGTGCTGCTCAAGGGGCGAACCCTCCCGTCCCGGCCAATGCGCGCGCTCAGCTGTGTCCCCTCAGAGACCGAGCTTCGCCGCAGGACCGCCACCGCCTTGGCGCCCAGCCCCGCGGCACGCGCAATTGCCCGGTCGGACATCTCGGGATGTGACGCGATAATCCGCACCGCTGCGGCTCGACGGTCCTCCTTCGACAGTGGAAGCCCATGCGTCACATTCGCTTCGACCGCCCGCAGGAATGCCTCCGCAGGAGTACCATCGAATAATTCCGCTTCAATCGCCTCCTGACCTTTCAAGAAGGCGGCCATGAGGCGATGCATCCCGTCGATGACACGCAAGCTGTGCCGGTCCACAAGAATGGGCGGGAGTGGAACATCAAGCTCAACCAACCGGGTGACGTGATTCGCATCCTGCCCGGCCAGCCGCGGAGACTCGCCAGGCAAAAGCGATGCGATCGGAATGGATACCACCTCCCCTGCACGTACCTCAGCAGGAATTACCGATCGAGCTGCGGAGATCGACCCCACTTCTCTATCCGAAGGCACGATGTCGGCAATATTGCGATTCAAACCCATCTCCCCCTTTGACAAAAAATTCGAATCCCTTTGCCATAAGAAACTCCCGGTATAGATCACCACTCTTTCCGGTACATTCACACGAGGTCGCACGAGTGCCAATCGGGGCATTACGGCAAGGTCCCTGTGCGGGACGCCGGCACCCCTGTCCAGCACCCCACGTCCGCCCCACCCCACAGCGGGCCGGGACCCTCGCGCCCTCGTCAGCGGTTGACACCGGAACGGTCGGCACACCCGACGACCACACCAGCTCAACCTCCGCGCCTCCGAAAGCGCTTTCGAACGCACATCTATGTTCACCTTTCACTGCAGAGCTGTCGAGGTTTCCTACCTGTGAACCGACGACGTTCAACTGCGGCGCTGCATCGGTTGAACGGGCGACGCAGCGCGCACGCTCCCGGTCCGGGGCCAGACCCTCCAGAGTGCCAGTACAGCCGCACTCAACGGTCACCTCAGTGACTCCTCAAGAGCGCCGGAATCGATAACCCCTACTCAGGGATGCCCTCCAGGGACACACAGCCATCCACGCCACCAACTTCCACATACCGCGCACTTGAAGGGGCATGAAAGCAGCCGGCTCACCCGGCTCTGCGACGCAGGGCTTCGGCGTAGTCGCATGACGTCCGGTTCGTGATCATCCGAGGCCGAGGAATGCGAGGGGGCGGAGAGGGTCGCGGGCGTTGCGGCGAAGGCCGGCCGCGATGTTCTTTACTCCGGCCGTGCGGAGGACTCCGATGGCGAGGTTGCGCAAGGTGGCCATCACGCGGGGTGCGTTGCCGGTCCGCAGCTGGGAGGCGTCCTCGGCGAAGGTGGTGTCGCGGACATGGTGCAGGGCCTCGATCTTCCAGTGGTCGCGGACGAGTTGGGCGAGCTGGGCCGCGGTGGCCTGCTCGGCGGTCAGGCTGGTGACGGCGTAGACCGTCTTGACGGTGGTCCTGCCGGTCTTGCGGTCGGTGCGGCGGCGCTTGATCTGGACGGCCTGCCGGGCTCCGGGGAAGAGGAGACTGCTCACGGTGGCGACCTTGATCCGGCGGATCTCCGAGCGGCCGTGGCCGATGCCCCGGGCGCGTCCCTGAAGCGGAATGTCTTGCCAGGGAAGGGACTTGAGCTGCCGGCGCAGCTTCTTCCTAGAGTCAACCGCGCGGCGCGGTGCCCTCGGTGGGGTCGTTTCCGCGCGGCTGCTCCCCGAACCGGACGTGCGGGCTTTCCCCGCATCCGGCTCT
>NZ_JBEXLP010000151.1:0-9713 GCF_040610035.1 Streptomyces sp. NPDC004542 | reverse complement strand
CAGGAAGGTGCCGTACGCGCCCGGCGAGCTGAAGGCCGTGGCCCGGCGGGACGGCAAGGCGGTCGCCACCGACGTGCTGCGCACGGCCGGCGCCCCGCACGCGGTGCGCCTGACCGCCGACCGCGGGTCCCTCGCCGCGGACGGCCGTTCGCTGCTCTTCGTGACCGCCGACATCGTCGACGCGCACGGGGTGGTCGTGCCCGGTGCCGAGCACCTCATCGCCTTCCAGGTGACCGGCGGCTCCCTCGCCGGGCTCGACAACGGCCGCCAGGAGAGCGCGGAGCCCTACCGGTCGAGCACCCGCACCGCCTTCCACGGCAAGGCCCTGGCCATCGTGCGCTCCGGCACGGAAGCGGGCACCCTCGAGGTCACGGCCCGGGTGGACGGTCTGCGCAAGGGCACGGTGCGGGTGCGCACCACGCCCGCCCGCTCGGTGGTCCGTACCCCCGCCCCCGGCCTCCGGCCCGACCACCCGGCGCCCGCCGGCCATCCGCTCGCGGACGCCAGTTACTCCGGCCGTCCCGACACCCTGCCCGCCGCGATGCTCGACGGCGACCCGGCCACCGGCTGGTCCAACGCCTTCGTCAAGCCGGCCACCGCGCTGCTGCCCGCGTTCAACGGCGCCCGGGCCGAGGACTGGGTGTCCGTCGACTTCGGCCGCACCCGCACCTTCGACCGCATCGAGGCCTCCTTCACCGTCGACGCGACGCACTCGCTGCCCGCGTCGGCCGGGATCGAGGTAGGGGACGGGACGGGGTACACGCCGGTGACGGGCGCGCGCGTCGAGTGGGCGACCGCCTCGGACACCCCGACGGTGATCACCTTCGACGCGGCCCGCGGCTCGCGCATCCGGCTGACCCTGACCAGCGCCCACCCGGGTGAGGCGAAGGGGGCGGTGCGGCTCACCCGGCTCGACGTCTAGTGCCCCGGGCGGGCGACGTCTGCCCGTGGCGACGGGGCGGACGTCGCCCGCCGGGCACCGGCACGGCACGGCGGTCCGGGCGGGAAAACTGTCGCGTCCGGACGGTTGACGGGATGTCATGTCTCGAACAGCATGGCGTGCGTCCTGTATTTGGGAGCGCTCCCATGCCGTGTGAGGAACCGACATGACACGACGCAGAACCGCCCTGCTCGCCGTGACCGCACTCCTCGCCGCGGCCTTCACCGCGCTGCCGGCCGCCCAGGCCGGCGCCGACGAGACCGAACAGGTCAGGAACGGCACCTTCGACACCACCGCCGACCCGTGGTGGACGAACAACGTCACCGCGGGCCTGTCCGGCGGACAGCTCTGCGCCGACGTGCCCGGCGGCACCGCGAACCGCTGGGACGTGGCCGTCGGACAGAACGACATCACCCTGGTCAAGGGGGAGTCGTACCGGTTCTCCTTCAAGGCCTCCGGTGCGCCCGAGGGACACGTGGTGCGGGCGGTCGTGGGGCTTCAGGTGTCCCCGTACGACACCTGGTACGAGATCAGCCCGCAGCTCACCGTCTCCGGCGACAGCTACTCCTACACCTTCACCTCGCCGGTCGACACCGGCCAGGCCCAGGTCGCCTTCCAGGTCGGCGGCGGCGCGGACGCCTGGCGGTTCTGCCTGGACGACGTGTCGCTCCTCGGCGGGGTCCCGCCGGAGGTGTACGAGCCCGACACCGGACCGCGCGTCCGCGTCAACCAGGTGGCGTACCTGCCGGCCGGCCCGAAGAACGCCACCCTGGTCACCGACGTCACCACCAGGCTGCCCTGGCGGCTGCGCGACGCCGGGGGCACTACGGTCGCCCACGGCTTCACCGTGCCGCGCGGCACCGACGTCTCCTCCGGCCAGAACGTCCAGTCGATCGACTTCGGCGCCTACCGGGGCCGCGGCAAGGACTTCACCCTGGTCGCCGACGGGGAGACCAGCCGCCCGTTCGACATCGGCACCGGCGCGTACGAACGCCTGCGCCTCGACTCGCTGAAGTACTACTACACCCAGCGCAGCGGCATCGCGATCAGTGACGCGCTCCGCCCCGGCTACGGCAGGCCCGCCGGACACCTGGACACCGCCCCCAACCAGGGCGACGCGAACGTCCCCTGCGTGCCCGGTCTGTGCGACTACACCCTCGACGTCACCGGCGGCTGGTACGACGCGGGCGACCACGGCAAGTACGTCGTCAACGGCGGCATCGCCACCTGGGAGCTGCTGAGCACCTACGAGCGCTCGCTGCACGCCCGCACCGGGCGGCCCGGAAAGCTGGGCGACGGCACCCTCGCCCTGCCGGAGAGCGGCAACAAGGTGCCCGACGTGCTGGACGAGGCCCGCTGGGAGCTGGAGTTCCTGCTGAAGATGCAGGTGCCGGACGGACAGCCGCTGGCCGGCATGGCGCACAGCAAGGTCCACGACGCCGAGTGGACCGGCCTGCCCCTGCTGCCCAGTGACGACCCGCAGAAGCGCGAGCTGCACGCCCCGACCACCCAGGCGACCCTGAACCTGGCGGCGACGGCCGCCCAGGCCGCCCGCCTCTACCGTCCCTACGACCGTGCCTTCGCCGCCCGCGCGCTGACGGCCGCGCGCAAGGCCTGGGCGGCCGCCCAGGCCCACCCGGAGATGTACCCGGACCCGGACGACGGCACCGGCGGCGGCGCCTACGCCGACGACGACGCGACCGACGAGTTCTACTGGGCGGCGGCCGAGCTGTACCTCACCACGGGTGAGAAGCAGTTCGCGGACCACGTGCTCGGCTCCCCGCTGCACACCGCCGGCATCTTCGGCAGCCTCGGCTTCGACTGGGGCCGCACGGCCGCGGCGGGCCGGCTGGATCTGGCGACCGTGCCCAGCAGGCTGCCCGGCCGGGACAAGGTGCGCCGGTCGGTGACCGAGGCCGCCGACACCTACCTGGCGACCCTGAAGGCCCAGCCGTACGGCATGCCCTACGCACCGGACGACAACAGGTACGACTGGGGCTCCAACGCCCAGATCCTCAACAACGCCCACGTCGTCGCGGCCGCCTACGACCTCACCGGCGCCGCGAAGTACCGCGACGGCGCGGTCCAGAGCATGGACTACGTCCTCGGCCGCAACGCCCTGAACATCTCCTACGTCACCGGCTACGGCGAGGTGAACTCCCACAACGAGCACAGCCGCTGGTACGCCCACGAACTCGACCCGAACCTTCCGAACCCGCCCAGCGGCACCCTCGCCGGAGGTGCCAACTCGGGCATCCAGGACCCCTACGCGCAGAGCAGACTCCTCGGCTGCGTCGGCCAGTTCTGCTACCTCGACGACATCCAGTCCTGGTCGACCAACGAGAACGCGATCAACTGGAACGCCGCCCTGGCCTGGATGGCGTCGTTCGTGGCGGACCAGGGATAGCCCCCCGGGACCGGGCGCGAGGCCGCCCGGTCCCGGGTGACCGGCAAGCCGCCGTGGCCGGGCGCGTCCAGGGCCACGGCGGCTCCGCCGGACCTGCTGCTCCACCTCCCGGGTACCCCCGGATGTCCACCCTGACCTGCGGCTATTTACGTGCAAGTACCCTCGCGCTACCGTTGGGACATGCCAGCTCTCAACGTGGAGTTCAGCGAGCGCGAGCTAGAGGACCTGCGGCGGATCGCCAAGGAGCGGGGGACGTCGCTGAAGGCCCTGGTGCGCCAGGCGGCCGCGGCCGACATAGCCCGGCACCGCGCGCTGCAGGAGGGCGCGGAGACGTTCCGCCGCTTCTTCGCCACGCACGCCGAGGAGTTCGCGGCCGCGTTCCCCGACGACGAGCCCCCCGGCAGGGGCGAGGCCGCCTGACCCATGCCGCCCGTCCTCCATATCGACGTCCCGTGGCTCCTCCAGCGCCACGAGGAAGTGCTCCCGGAACAGCCGGCGATCAACGACTTCTCGGCCCTGGTCGCCGCCGTCGCCCGGCACCGTGTCGACCCGCCGCGCCTCGGCGTGGACTCCGATCCGGCCTGGCGCGCCGCCGCCCTGCTGCACACCCTCGCCCTGCTCAAGCCGCTGCCGTCGGCCAACGCGCGGTTCGCCTGCGCGACGGCGGTGGCGTACATGTTCGTCAGCGGGGCCGGCATCGACCCGCCCTACGGCGCACTCGTCGACCTCGCCCGGGACCTGATGACCGGCAAGGCCGATGTCTACGGCGCGGCCGACCGGCTCCGGTCCTGGCAGATCTGACCGCCGGGGACGACCCGTTCGAACCGGCTCGCCGCCGCGGCACCCGCCCCCGCCGGCAGGGGAAGTCGCCCCGGGCCGGTGCGGATCGGTCCGGGGCCGCCGGCCGAGGGCGGGAGGAACAGGGCCGGCGGCCGGTGCCGCGCGGCAGAGCCGCCGTTCCGCGCGGGGCCTCGAGAGAAGGACCGGTGCCCAGTGCACTGCGCGGCGGCGGGCGCCGGAAGCGTGCGCGGCGGACCGGCGCGTGCGCGTACTTCACACGGGGCGCACGGAAAGGTGAAAGCACACCTATAGCCTGACTTTCCGTCAAAATCACCGGTGTCTCCGAACTCCTTGTTGCCCTTTGAGGAGTTGTGCAAGGGTGAGCCACTCGAGCGCACACGCACCAAAGGATTCACTCCGTGCCCACCCCCCACCCCCCTCCTCCGTACCCACCGCCCGGCGGGGTCTTCGCAGAGACCGACGAGTCACTCGCGAACCGGCTGCGCGGGAGATCCGAGGAAGAAACCGCCGCCTCCGTAGCCCTGCTGATGGCACGCCACTGGCAACCGGCGCACGACTACGCGGTCATCTGCCTCGCCGCCGACGGCACCGTCGCCCACATGGCCACCGCCACCGCTTTCCACCGGGTCCTCGGCGGGCTGGCGGCGGGCGAGCCGGCCGGCGCCCTGCGGCCCAGGCTGCTGGTGGCGGTGCGCGACACGGTCGCCGACTGGTCGACCGACGACCGCCTGTCCGAGGTGCTGCCGGACCTGGCCGGACCGGCCGGGGGCCGCGGTGTGCGCGCGGCGAGGTCCGTGATCCCGGACAACCGCGTCCTTGCCCAGCGGTCCTTCCAGCAACTGCCGCCGCTCGCGCGGTGCCTGCTGTGGCACACCGAGGTCGAGGCGGAACCGCTCACCGTCCCGGCCGCCCTGCTCGGCATGGACGCCGACACCGCGGCGGCCGCCCTCGAACAGGCCCGGGACAACTTCCGTCAGGGCTGCGTCCGCGCCCACCGGGACCTGGCGCCGACCAAGGAGTGCCGCTTCTACAACCGTCTCCTCGACGTGCCGATCCGGCGCGGCGGCGCGCTGCTGCCCGATGTGCGCCGGCACCTGGCCGGATGCGACTACTGCCGGTACGCCGCCGAGCAGCTCGGCGACATCGAGGCCGGCACCGGCCCGCTGCTCGCCGAAGCGGTCCTCGGCCGGGGCGCCCGCCGCTACCTCGACTCCCGCCCCGGCCGCACCGACGCGGCCGCACCGCGCGGCCGTGGCACCCCCCGGCGCAGCGGCGGACGGCCCGGCGGGGGAGGGCGGCAGCGGGTGCGGATCCCCCTGCCGGCGCGCCGTGCCCCCTCGGCTGCCCGGTCACCGAAGACACTGCTCACCGGCGTCGGCCTGGCCTCGGCCGGGCTGCTCGCGACCGTCCTGGCGATCAGCCTGCTGTCGGACGGCGGGGACGGCACCGACCCGGTCGCCGCTACCGGCGCCTCCGGCTCCCGTGCCACGCCCGGCACGTCCGTCTCCCCGCCCGGCGCGGCGGAGCTGCCCGCCGCGACCCGGCGGACGCGGCTGCGCAACGCCGCTGCCGGGCTCTGCCTGGACACCGACGGCAGGCCCAGGGCCGGCGGGAGCGTGCTGCTGGCGATGTGTTCGCCGGCGGTCACCCAGCAGTGGACGTACGAGACCGGTGGCCTGCTGCGCAGCGCGGCCGACCCCGACCTGTGCCTCGACTCGCACGCGGACGCCGGTGTGGTCGTCCTCGGCACATGCGCCGAGGAGAAGGCGGGGCGGGCCGACGACGTGCGCTACGACCTCACCGTGCACGGCGAGTTGCTGCCCCGCTGGGACGAGACCCTCGCCCTCACCACCGCGGGCGAGGAGGCAGGCGCCGACATCGTCGTCAAGGTCCGCGACAGCTCCACCGGGCAGCGCTGGCTGACCGACCCGCCGTCGGCGAGCCCCGGCTCCCTGTCGGTCACCGGCACCGAGGGGTCCTCCGTCGAGCCGGTGGACCTGCCCGGCGGCGGCACGCGGCGCTGACGGCCAGGGTTCACGCGGGTCCCTCGAGGTCGCCGGGGCCGACGGTGGCGGGGCCCGCGTGCCCGGACAGGGCGAGGGTGAGGTCGAACTCCGCGAGCAGGCAGCGGATGACGTGCTCCACGCCCGCCTGCCCGTCGAGACCGAGCCCATGGACGTACGGCCGGCCCAGCAGGACCGCCCGCGCGCCGAGGGCGAGTGCCTTGAAGACGTCGTCGCCGCAGCGCTGCCGTTGCCCGCGCTGCCCGCCACGTAACCGGCCGGACCGGGGCCCAGCCGGTGTTTCCACGAGCTCCTCCAGCCGGGACAGGTCGGTGGGCAGGCGCGGCACGGCACCCGTCATCCCGTTCAGGTAGATCTCGTACGGGAAGTCCGCCCAGTGCTCCGCCATCCGTACGCCCCGCCTCTCGTCGCCGCTCGTGCGCCGAGCCGACCATGCCGGCGGGCAGGGCGCGGGAGCCGCCCCCGGGCCGCCGGCCGGCCCGTGCGGGTCCGGGCCGGTTCGAGCGGCCGGACGGCCGCCGAACGCGACCGGCGCCGCGGCTGTACCGGAATGTTTCAGGCCTATTAACGACCTGGTGAAATCCAGCCAGTTGGCGATTTGAGGCGATCAAGAACCGCTCAGTTTCGGTGTTCGAGCGTTCGGATGCCGTGACTTCACGCCACTGATTCAACACGCAAGGTTACTGAAACCTATGGGTTCGATGTGAGATTCGGCGGCGGACTCGGCAGAGTGGCGCACGCCGTCCCGGCACCCACCGGTCCGGGCCGGCGACCCGTCTATCCGAGCGGAAGGATGCACACAATGCGGACCACCGCGCGCTGGGCAGCGACCATCGGCCTCACGGCCGTGACCGTCTGCGGACCCCTGACCGGGGCCGCCGTCGCCGCACCGGGCAGCGCCCCGTCGTCGCTCTACGCCCCCTCGGCCCTGGTGCTCACCACCGGCCACGGCGAGGGCGCCGCCGCCACACCGGAGCGCGCCGTCACCCTCTCCTGCGCCCCGACGGCCTCCGGCACGCACCCGGCCGCCGGGCAGGCCTGCGCGGAACTGCGCGGCGCGGGCGGTGACCCGGGCGGCCTGAAGAGCGGCGACGACGTCTTCTGCACCAAGCTCTACGACCCCGTCGTCGTCACGGTCGAGGGCGTCTGGCAGGGCAAGCGCGTCTCCTACGAGCGCACCTTCCCCAACGCGTGCACGAGGGACACCTACGGCGCCCTCTTCGCGTTCTGAGACCGGGATCGCCGGTCCTCGTGACCACCGGAACAGGCCCGCAGCTGGGGAGTGCGGGCCCTTGTCCCGGGGCCCGGCGATCTCGCACCGGGGGACGGCGGGCGGAGTGGGGCCTCCCGCCGCCCCCGGTTTCACGGCCGCTTCCCGGGCTGCCCGTCCCGGGGCACCCCGGGAAGCGGCGGAAAGCCGCCCCGGCGGGCCGAACGGCGCGCGGCTCTCAGCTCCGGCGCCGGTGACTGGTGTCGCACCAGGGGTAGCGACGGCTGCGCCGGCAGGTGCACAGGGCCACGCGGAACCGGTCCGAGGACACCGTGCTGCCGTCCTCCAGCTCCACCTCCACCGGACCGTCGACGAGGATCGGGCCCCGTCGCCGCATGGTGACGCGCCGCGGCGGGACAGACGGCTGCGCGTCCAGGGACGCGTCCGGTCCGGCGGGCTCGCTCGGTTCAGCAGGCTCGTTCGGCACGGACGACCACCAGCTCTTCCTCCTGCTCGGCCGCCGCCAGCAGCCCGCGCTCCCGCAGCCAGCCGTGCCGGCCCCGCAGCACCGGCCCGAAGTCGATCCAGCGGCAGCGGATCACCGTGGCCTTGAGCCCGGCCTGGCGCAGCAGCTCGAGGGTGCGCTCGGGGCCGCTCAGCGCGGAGTGGACGACCAGCAGGACTCCGCCGGGGCGCAGCAGTGCGGGGGCGTCCCGGCAGATGCGGTCCAGGACGAGGCGGCCGTCGTGGCCGGCGTCCCAGGCCCGGGACCGGCCACGGGGCTCGGGCCGGGTGTCGGGCGACGGTACGTAGGGCGGGTTGGCCAGGATCAGGTGGAACGACCGGCCGTGCACGGGTCCGAAGAGGTTCCCGCGCCGGATGCGCACCGGAAGCCGGGCCAGCCACGCGTTGAGCCGGGCCGTCCACACCGCCCGCCGGGACACGTCCACCGCGGTCACGTGGGCGCCCCGCCGGGCGGCGACCAGGGCGAGGGCGCCGCTGCCGGTGCCCACGTCCAGCACGCGGGCACCCGGTTCCAGCGGCTCCTCGGCCAGGGCCTCGGCCAGCAGCTCGGTGTCGTCCTGGGGCGCGTACACGCCCGGAAGTACCAGTTCGTTCACGGGACGCGGGTACCCCGCCCTTCAGGAGGTATGGTGCATTTCCTGAGGAAGCGGTATCCGCAGGGAGGACTCTCCCGCGCGCCAGGCGTCCAGCAGCCGCCGGGCGAGACGCTCCTCCAGGTATCCGGTCGCGTCGATGCCGAAGGCGATGTCCGCCGCCAGCCCCGGATCCTGTTCGAGCAGTCCGCCGATGACGTCGTGGCGCACCACCTGCTCGTGCACCGCGTCGGCCTCCACGTGCTCGTCGTAGAAGAACTCCGCGGCCGGCCCGGCGCCCGTGCGGCGCATCGCCTCGGCCAGCCGCCGGGAGCCGGGGGAGGAGGTGATCTCCACCGCGGCGAAGTGCCCCACCAGGGCACCGCGCAGCTCCCGGTGCAGGCCGAACAGGGACATCAGGTTCACCGTCGCCAGCACCTCGGCCGTCCCGGCGTCCAGGTAGCGGCCGTACGTGGTGTCCAGGCCGAGGTCCGTCATCAGGTCGGCGAAGAGGCGGGCGTGCACCCGGTCGGCGCGGCCGCCGCCGTACTCGTCGAACTCCACGGCGGCCATCGCCGCCTTGGGCCGGCCCCACAGGCGCGGCAGCACCCAGGCGTGCGGATCGGCCTCCTTCAGGTGGTACAGGGAGCGCTGGGCCGCGTACTCCCGCAGCTGCCACAGCTCGCCCTCGTCGCGCAGGTAGTGGCTGACGCCGGTGCCGTCGACGGGTTCGACGAGGGTCTCCGCGAGAGCGTCGTCGAGGCTGTCGTGGGCCGGGGTTCCGGTGCGCAGCGCGGACAGGAAGCGCCGCTCCATGACCGCCCGGGCGCGCAGCAGGTCCGGGTCCCACTCGCGGTCGGGGGCCACGCCCGCGAAGCCGCGGTAGTGCAGCTCGTAGCAGAGGTAGAGGGCGAGCTGCAGGTCGTCGCCGTACACGTCGGCCGCCTCGATCGCCTCTTCGGGCGGTGGCGGGCCGGCGCCCAGCAGGTACGCCTCGACGGCCGCGGAGACCGGGCCGCGCGCGGAGGGCAGCGCGGGCACCGCCGGTGAAGGCGGAGTCGGAGGTCGACGCCAGGGTCGCTCCCGAGGTGCCCACCGTGCCCGCCGAGCCGGCCTTGCGACGTCAGCCGCACAGAGGCCTGGACGGCGACCTGCTCCGGGCAGACTGGCGATGGGCAGCGCGATCACGGCGTTCGCGCTCTTGCCGGTTCTCACCGCCTCACGCAGCATGACC
>NZ_JBEXLP010000150.1:0-9964 GCF_040610035.1 Streptomyces sp. NPDC004542 | reverse complement strand
GACCACCCGCGCCATCCGCGACCAACCCGAACGGGCCCTCCCCATCCTGGGCATCACCTACAAGCCCGACCTCAACGGAACTTGATCAAGCCCTGGGTTCTCGACCGTCGAGTTCGGGGCCGCCGCCTGCCACAGTTCGGCGGTGGTCCGCGGCAGCGGCTCGCCGCAGAACAGGCTCCAGCGCAGGGTGGGCATGCTCCCCGGGGTGAGGGAGCCGCGACGGCGCAACAGCGCCGCGACCGAGGGTACGGAGAACCAGGTCGTGATCCCGTTGCGCTCCAAGTAGGAGTACGGGGACAAAAGTTCGATGGATTCCATGGAGCACAGCCGCGCCCCGTGCTCCCAGGCCATGAACATGTCGAAGACCGAGAGGTCGAAGGTCTGGTCGAAGGTCTGCGTGAGCCGGTCCTCGGGTGTCAGCCGGTAGCGGTCCTGATTGACGTCGAGGAACGCCCGTACGTTGCCGTGGGTCACCGGGACGCCCTTCGGGGTTCCGGTGCTGCCCGATGTGAACAGCAGGTAGGCGACGTCGTCCGGCGTCACGTCGGGCATTGGCTCCAACGGCCCGGCCGTCGCCAGGTCGACCGCATCCAGCACCCGTACGCCGCCGAGACCACTGGCCTCGGCGCGCCGCAGGTCGGGCAGCAGTACGACCGGGGGGCGCGGCAAATCCCGTAGCACGTCGACGAGGACGGGCAGCGCGGCCGCCTCGACGATCAGTGCCTCCACGTCGGCGCGTTCCAGCATGGCGCGGGTGCGCTGGACGGGAAACCCGGGGTTCAGCGGGACAAAGGCGGCCCCGGCGTACAGGGTCGCCGCCACACTGAGGTAGGAGACCATGCTGCGGTGGCCGAGCACGGCGACGCGACGCGGCCGGCCCCCGGCCGCCTCGATCAGTCGGGACGCCCAGCGCAGCGCCGTCGACGCACATTCCTCGTAGGTGACATTGCGGCGGCCGACGGTCAGGGCCACGTGGTCGGGCCGGACCCGCGCATGGTCGAGCAGGCCGGCGCCAAGACGTACGTTCAGTGCAGTAGTCATGTCGCTCCGAACATCGGTTACTGGCAGAGAGGACGCTAGCCGCGGCGTGCGGGCGAGAAGTTGTTGAGAGCGCAGACGCTCTAAACACCGTTGAGCCGGAAAACGGTGTTCTGCTCATTTACCGCGCGACGTCCGACGGCACCGCGCGGGCGGCCGTACGAAAGGGCCGCAGGAAAAGGGCCGTACGAAATGACGGCGGCGCGCCCCCGATTGTGCTGGGGCGCGCCGCCAAAAGATGTTCGATGTAAGTGGTTGCTCTTTATTGCCCGGTCGTCCACTCCGGATGCCCCGGCATCGGCGGCGTCTTTTCGCCGTACAGCCAGTCCTTGAGGAAGCCGCTCAGGTCACGGCCAGCGACCTTCGAGGCTAGCGCGACGAAGTCCGCCGTCGTCGCGTTGGAGTCACGGTGCGTACGGACCCACTCCCGCTCAAGCAGTTCGAACTTCCGCGTGCCGATGTCCTGACGCAGCGCGTAGAGGACAAGGGCGCTGCCGTCGTAGACGGCGGGCCGGAAGATGCTGAGCTTCTTGCCGGTCGTGGGCATCTTCGGGGCAGCGGGCGTGCCGTCGGCCGCCCGCCAGGCGTCGGAGTCGCGGTAGGCGTCGCGCATCCGCGCCTCCATCGACTGGTGCCCCTTCTCCTGTGCGTACAGGGCCTCGTACCAGGTGGCGTGGCCTTCGTTGAGCCACAGATCGGACCAGGTGCGCGGGGTGACGCTGTCGCCGAACCATTGATGGGACAGCTCGTGCACCAGGAGCGAGTCGACGTACCACTGGGGGTTGTCAGCGTGTGAGAAGAGCTTCCTCTGGAAGAGAGAGAGCGTCTGTGTCTCCAGTTCGAAGCCGGTCTGGGCCTCGGCGACGACCACCCCGTAGTTCTCGAACGGGTAGCGTCCGACCTTCCCCTCCATCCACGCGATCTGGTCCGGAATCCTGTTCAGCCACGGCCGCAACGCCTCGGCGTCCTTCGCCGGTACGACATCGCGTACGGGCAGGCCGTGCGGGCCCTTCTGGTGCAGCACCGTGGAGCGGCCGATGGAGACCTGGGCGAGCTCGGTGGCCATGGGGTGGGCGGTGCGGTAGACCCAACTTGTGCTGGTGCCGCTGTGTGTCGTCGCGACAGGCAGGCCGTTGGCCACCGTCGTGTAGCCGTTGGGGGTAGTGATACGGAAGGTGAAGTATGCCTTGTCCGAGGGGTGATCGTTGCACGGGAACACACGGTGCGCGGCGTCCGCCTGGTTCGCCAGGGCGAGCCCGTCCTCGGTGCGCACCCAGCCAGCGTCCTCTTTACCGGGCATGGGATCGCTCGTGTGCCGCACGGTGATGTGGAGCGGTTGTCCCGGCTTGATGGGTCGCGGCGGGGTGACGATCAGGTCCTCGACACTGGTCGCGAAGTCCGCTCGAACCCCGTTGACCTCGACCGAGTGCACCGTTCCCTGCGCGAAGTCGAGGTTGATCCGGTCGAGTTGGGACGTCGCCCGGGCGTCGATCTGGGTGACGGCCTCCAGCGGCTTGCTGTTGTCGCCCTTGTAGGTGAAGGCGATGTCGTACGACCGCACGTCGTATCCCGGGTTGCCGAGGTACGGGTAGAGCCGGTCGCCGATGCCGAGCGCGGTAGCCGGCGGGGGCGCGGCCGCAGAGATCAGGACGACCGAAGCACCGGCGGCGAGCAGCGCGGCGGTGCGGGGGGTTCGGAAACGGAGCAGCATGAACCATGGCTTTCGACTGGTCCTGAGGTGGATGGCGTCGCCGTGCGGACGGGAAGGTCCCCGTCGAGTCCGTCAGCCGGTGAACCCCTTTTCGGCCAGCGTCTTTTCGATGCGGGCCCGGTGCTGTGCCTCCCAGGCGTCGAGGGATTCGGCCTCCTCCTTTGCGAGCTTGGCGCGGGCGTCGGCCAGGACCTCCTCCTGCCGGTCGGCGGGAGTGACCACGATGCCCTCCTCGTCGCCCACCACGATGTCTCCGGGGTGGACGAGCACGCCGCCGCAACGCACGGGTTCGCCGAGCGCCCCTACGACCTTCTTCGTGCCCGGTATCGGGATGACGCCGCGGGCGAAGGCGGGGAATCCCGCTTCGCGTATCTCGCCCAGGTCCCGGAGGACGCCGTCGAGCACGAATGCCGCGACGCCCCGCCGCTGGGCGACGGCACACACGTTGCCGCCGGCCAGCGCGTGGTCCATGTCGCCCGACTCGACCACGATCACCGAACCGGGTGCGGCCCGGTAGATCGCCGCGTGCAGCATCAGGTTGTCGCCGGTCGGGCACCGCACGGTGAAGGCGGGGCCCGCGACACGGGGCATCGGCTGCCACAGCGGGCGGACGCCTGTGTCCATGACCTGTGCACGACCCAGCAGGTCGGCGAGTGTGGTCGGGGGGATCTCGTCGAAGCCGTTGCCGTCGTTGTTCTCGCTCATCTCGTTCCTCGTCGTTCCGGGAGCTGCCGCTCGGGGGTCATGGGTCATGCAGGTCGGGCCGCTCGGCGGGAACCCGCGTCCTTCTCCGGGCTGTAGAGGTGTGGGGTCCACGTCCTGCCGCCGTCGTGCGTCGAGATCACCGTGCCCTCGTCGCCGACGATCCACGCTCGGCTCTGGGTGAGGACCCGGACGTTCCACAGCGACATGCCCGTTCCCGTGGTGGTGACCTGCCAGGTCGCGCCGCTGTCGTACGACACCAGGGCGGTGTCGCTGCGTCCCACGACCCTTCCCACCCGACCGTGGGCGTCGAAGTGCACGGCGGTGAAGTTCTGCCGGGTGCCGCTGTCGCGGCGCTCCCAGGTGCCGCCGCCGTCCACGGTCGACACGATGGTGCCGCGGTGGCCGACGGCCCACACGGAGTGCGGGTCCACGGCGTGCACGTCGATCAGGTCGTCCACTCCACCGCTGTCCTGCGCGTGCCAGCTCGCCCCGCCGTCTTCGGTCGCGAAGATCGCCCCACCGGTACCGACCGCCCAACCGGTGCGGTCGTCGGCGAAGTCCACGGCCCAGAGGATGCAGTCGGTGCGCGGAGGTTTCTGGTGAGTCCAGGTCGCTCCGCCGTCGCCGGTCACGAGGATCGTGCCGCGGTCCCCGACGGCCCAGGCTGTCCGCGCGTCCGGGCGCACATGGACCTCCAGCAGATCCTTCCCGCTCGGGCTCTCCTGCCGACGCCAGGTGGTCCCGGCGTCGGACGTGGCCAGTACGGTGCCACCGCGGCCCACCGCCCAGGCGGTGTCCCGGCCGGCCGGCGAGACCGAGTACAGGTTGGCGGACGTGCCGCTGCGCTGGGGGGTCCAGCGCCCGCCCGAACGTGAGGTCAGGATCGTGCCGCCGTCACCGACGATCCAGCCCTCTTCGTCGGGGAAGAGGTGGACTCCGTAGAGGTTGCGGCCCGTGCTGGTGACGTCACTGGTCCAGTGCGTGCCGTGGCCGGTTCCCGCGACAACGGAGGAACCGTCGCCCACCGCGTGGACGTGTGTCCCGTCGGGGTCCGTTCACACTGCCTTGAGGTTGTCGGTGATGCCGCTGTGCCGCGTCGTCCAGGTCGCTCCGCCGTCGTCGGTCGCGAGGATCGTGCCGTCGTCACCGACCGCCCATCCCTCCTCTTCCATGGCGACGAACGCGACGCCCCAGAGGCTGACCTCGGTGCCGCTCGCCCGGCGCAGCCAGCTCTCGCCGCCGTCCGTGGTCGTCAGGACAGTGCCGCCGCGGCCGACGACACAGGCGGTGCCGTTCCTCCCCGCGTGCACAGCGGTGAGAGTCACGTCGACAGGTGCGGACCGCTCCTGCCAGGAGGCACCGGCGTCCTCGGTGACCAGGACCGTACCCCCCTCACCAACCACCCAGCCACGCCCACCACCGGCCTCGAAACCAACACCCAACAACGCCACGTCGACAGGTGCGGACCGCTCCTGCCAGGAGGCACCGGCGTCCTCGGTGACCAGGACCGTACCCCCCTCACCAACCACCCAGCCACGCCCACCACCGGCCTCGAAACCAACACCCAACAACGCCACGTCGACAGGTGCGGACCGCTCCTGCCAGGAGGCACCGGCGTCCTCGGTGACCAGGACCGTACCCCCCTCACCAACCACCCAGCCGTGCCGCTCGTCGTCGAGGAGGTGGACACCCCACAGCGTCTCCCGTGTGCCGGTGTCCTTCTCCCGCCAGCTGGCGCCGCCGTCCTCGGTGACGATGAGGATGCCGTCCCGCCCCACCGCCCAGCGCACGGCACCGTGACCGTGCATGGCTACGAGGTCCTTGTGGATGCCGTTCAGTTGCGGTTCCCAGATCGTGCCGCCGTCCCGCGTAGCCAGGATGAGGCCGCCGTCCCCCACGGCCCATCCGTGGCCCAGATCCGGTGTGAACGCGAGGGAGACGACGTCTTTGGCCGTGCCGCTGCCCCGTGGTGACCATCCGAGGCCGCCGTCTGCCGACGTGAGGATCACCCCGTCGTCGCCGCAGGCGCGCATCTCTCGGCCGTCGGGTGCCGCCCACAAGCCGTACAGATCGGTCTCGGTGCCGCTGTCGCCCGCGGTCCAGGTGGCTCCGCCGTCGCGCGAGCACAGGACCGTTCCGCCGCGTCCCACAGCCCAGCACAGGTCAGGGGAGACCGCGTGGATCCCCCGCAGGTCGACGCCCGTGCCGCTGTACTGCGTCACCCAGGTCTCGCCACCGTCCCTCGTGGCGCGGACAGCGCCGCCCTTGCCGATGATCCAGGCCGTCGTCGCGTCCAGAGTGAAGCAGCGGGTGAAGTGGGTGCCGTCGGACTGCTGCGGCCGCCAGTTGGCTCCGCCGTCCCGCGTGGCGAGGATCGTGCCGCTGTCGCCGACCGCCCACCCGCACGAGCCCTCGGTGTCGAACGAGATGCCGTACAGGTTCCGGTCTGTTCCGGTCTCGGACTCGCGCCAGGTCGCGCCGCCGTCCGTGGTGCGCAGGATGATCCCGTCGCGGCCCGCTGTCCAGCCCCGCCGGGTGTCGGCGAAGCACACCGCGCGCAGGTCCTTGTCGGTGTCGCCCTGGGGGTGCCAGGTGGCTCCGCCGTCCGTGGTGGCGAGGATCATGCCTCCGTCGCCGACGGCCCAGCCATACAACTCGCCGACCAGGCACACGCCTTGGAGATTCACGCTGCGAGGGGCAATGGCACAGGTCATGGAAGTACCTCTCAACTCGCTGAGGGAAGGAAGGAGCGCGGACGGCGGTCCGGTGCGCGGACGGGCGCCGGGGAGACGGGGTCAGCCCCCAGCCGCGGCGGGCTCCTGAGGCGCGCCCTTGAGGCGGGCGCCGCGAGAGACCACCGCCGGCATGGCGACGCCCAGGAGCGCGTAGGCCACGGCCAGCACGATCCAGCCGGTCCCTCCGTGATCGAGGATCAACCAGGCGAAGAGAGCGGGGGCGAACATCTTCCCGATGTCGCCGCCCATCTTGTACGTGCCCTGATACTGGCCCTGGGCGTCATCGCGGGCGAGATCGAAGGCGATGGTCCAACTGCCCGCCGCCTGCCGGATCTCCCCGAGCGCGTGCAGCAGGGCGCCGACGACCAGCAGGGCGCAAGCGGTGGCCAGCGCGCTGCCGCGGCTGAGCCCGAACACGACACAGGCAGCCGCCACACAGCCCGCGCCCTGCATGCTCGCCCGCGCCGCGGACTTCAGATCGTCGGTGCCCCGGGAGGCCCGGGTCTGGAAGGCCACGACGAAGCCGGTGTTGATGAGCAGGATCACCGCGCTCATCCAGCGAGGAGCGTGAGTGTGGTGGATCACCCACAACGGCAGGACGACGTCGAGCAGCAGAGTGTGTGTGATCAGAAGCCCGTCCACGGCGGTGAACAAGAGGAACGGCACATCACGCAGTACACCGAAAGCACTGATCGCACCGGCGGGCGTCGGCGGCACCGGCGCCTCTTTCAGGGTTAGCAGCCCCGTGCCCAGAAAAGCGGCGGCCGTGAACAGGATCGCCCCCTGGAAACCAACGCGGGTGCCCCAGGCGATGACAAGGCCGGACAAGCAGGCGCCGACAGCGACGCTGACGTTGATCCAGGCCCGTATCCCCGCCATGGTCCGGGCCCGGTCGCCAGGCGGCACGAGCGCGACGATCATCGCCTTCCGCGCATTGTTGCCGGCACGATAGGCCAGTCCCTGGGCGGAGGTGGCGACCAGATAACCCCAGAACCCACCGACGAACAGCAGCGCGGCCGTCAACGGGGCCAATGCCAGGAACGACCACAACTGCACCGTGCGTGGCCCGACCCGGTCGGCCAGGTGTCCGAGCGGTGTGCTGGAGAGGAGGACGAGGGCGGCGGAGATGCCCACGCTGACGCCCAGTTGCCCGGGCGTCAGATGAACCATCGTCACGGCGAAGATCGCGTTGACGGCCATCCACAACCCCTGCCCCAGGCTCATCACCACGGTGATGACGGTCAGCAGTCGGGCGGGCCCTGGCGGAGGAAGCAGACGGGTCGGCACAGATCGGGTTCCTGTCACATCCGCGGAAAGATCCTGGCTCTGTGCCGTGACGTTAGGCCACGGCGTCGATCCTGGATCCTTTCTGAGCACAAAGCCACTTGATCGCGAAAGACCCGTTCTGCTCGTTAATCCAACGCCGTGGACTCACGCGAGGGCCGCGAGGGAAGATCGGGCAGGTCGTGCCGCCCGGCGAGCAGTTCCTGGAGCCGGATCTTCACGGCGATGACCGGTACCCGCAGCCGCCGCTCCCGCAACTGTGCCCGGAGCTGCTTGTCGGGGCGCCGATGTCCGTACCACCAGCGCGCCCAAGGGGCGTCGGGGCGACTTAGACGCAGCGCTCCGGGAATCAACAGCGGCGGTACGAAGATGCCGATGAGCCCGGTCCAGATCTTGCCCTTGAGCAGCGTGACAACGGCAAACGCCAGCGAGCACAGCAACACGGTGACCGGCCCACTCACACCGGGCACGCGGTTCCAACCGCCCCATCCGGACAGCCCCAGAGGATGCAGTCCGAGCAGCAGCATCCCGCTGAGCGCCACAGCCACGAAGACAGCATCGATCGACGTCCTGCCGCGCTCCGTCCAGTACACGTCCTCCAGGTGCAGGACGAGAGCGAACTCGTCGAGCACCAGGCCTGTACCCACACCGAACACCGCGGCCGCGGCGGCCCGCAGACCGACCGCTTGATCCACCATGGCGAACTCACCTATGCCCGCGGTCACCATCAGCACGAGCCCGAACACGACGTGGTGGACGTGAACCCCGCCCCACGTGATGTCTCCCGGCCACCACCGGGCACCGGCACGCACCAGACGCACGCTGATCCGTATACCGATGAACGCCACGAACAGCCCCACGAGGAAGCAGAACAACGGCAGACGTCCCGTCACCACGACATGCTGCTGGAACACGGTGCTCGGCCCTGAACTCGGACGCATCACGCCTCGGAGTACAGGTGCTCGGGGCGACCGCTCTCGCCGTAGCGCAGTGTCAACCGCAATTTGCCCGTCTCCTCAAGGAACTTGAGATAGCGCTGCGCCGTGGACCGGCTGATCCTCGCCTGGCCGGAGACCTCCTGCGCCGACAGCTCCCGCTTCGAGCCCGCCACGAGCCGGCAGATCAGGTCCGCGGTCCGTGTCGAATAGCCCTTCGGCATGTTCTGTCCCGTGTCGGCCGTACGCAGAGTGCTGAGCATCCGATCGATCCGCTCCTGGTCCAGCCCCGTATCCCCGAACGTCGAGCGTAACTGCGCGTAGCCCATAAGCTTGTTGCGTAGTCCGTCCAAGGTAAACGGCTTCACGAGATAGTGCAGGACTCCGGCCCGCAGCGCGTCCCTCACCAGAGCGGAACCATGGTCCGCCGTCACCATGATCACGTCCACGTCGTGCCCATGCTGCCGCAACCGCAACGTGAACGACACCCCGCTCTCGTTGGGTAAATGCTGGTCCAGCAGAATCAGGTCCACACCACCGCGCTGGACCGCGGCGAACGCGGCAGCCGCGCTGTGGGCGATGCCGACCACCTGGAAACCCGGTACCTGCGACACAAAGTGCGCGTTGATCTTCGCCACGTAGAAGTCGTCGTCCACGACCAGCACTCCGATCACGACGCGGCCACCGTGACGGCGGGCGAGCCCCCCAGGATGTGTACCGTAAACACAACGCCACCGCCGTCGCCTTCGGACACTGCTACCCACCCGGAACGCTGTCCAACAACGTTGCGCACGAGAGCAAGCCCGATTCCGTGCAGACGCGCACCACGGCGCCGCTTGGCGGAGGCTCCGCACCGGAAGATCCACTCGTGACCACCCGGCGCTACCCCCGGGCCGTTGGCGATCAAGTCGTAGAGGATCGCGGCCAGTTCGTGCGCCGTGCCCACGTGGCTCCGCCGTGAGGGCGCTCCAACGCGTTGCGATCGCACGCTCCCCCAAACTTTCGGTCTCCCTTGAGCAGGGGACCCCCGTAACGCCGCATCAAGGCTGTCGGCTACGACGATCTTCGCGGTCAACTGGGCCCGGTTCAATGGATCCTCGACGTGCTCGACCGCAGCACGAACAACAGTCAGAACCTCCTTGGAATCCGACCGCGGACTGGCATGACCCCATTCCCCTTTGGCGGAATTCGCGAATTCCACGAGGCCGATGAGTGCGTGAAGGACATCCCACCGCTCACGTTTGGAAAGTCTCACCCCGGAGAAATGCTTACCCATGTCCGCTACAGACCCCCGTCTGCTTCGAGTAGAGAACCCACGCGCTCCCGCGCCTGCTCCCTTACGCCAACGTACGCCCCATAAGCTCAACTACATTAAGCCAGTCCATGTTCATGCAACAGGCACGAAACGGCAAAGAGAGGGTTTTGTAATGCTGGGCGACGTTCGCGTGCCCACTCAAGGCACAGGGCTTGATCAAGTTCCGTTGAGGTCGGGCTTGTAGGTGATGCCCAGGATGGGGAGGGCCCGTTCGGGTTGGTCGCGGATGGCGCGGGTGGTC
>NZ_JBEXLP010000149.1:0-10148 GCF_040610035.1 Streptomyces sp. NPDC004542 | reverse complement strand
TGGGCCCCCCCCCCCCCGCCGTCGTTCAGTCGCGGAACGCCGGGATGACTTCCTTCGCGAACAGCCGCGCCGACGACAGGACATCGGCCCCGCCGATGCCCGGCAGCTGCGTCCAGCAGGTCAGTTCGGTCATCCCGAGCCGGTCCCGCAGGGCGGTGATGCGCTCGATCGCGTCGTCCGGCGACCCGATGATGTACCGGTCCTTGAACGTCTCGAAGCTGACGGTGTCCGCGTCCTCGATGACGGCGCCCGCGTCGTTGCGGAGCTGCCGCTCTCCCTCCGCCGACTTGCGTCCGTACAGCTCGCGGAAGAGGTGGGTGACCGCGGGCGCCGCGATCCGCTCGGCCTCCTCACGCGTCTCGGCGATGTAGACGCCCCGCATGATGGGCAGCTCCTGGGGGACGAACCCGGTCTCGTCGCACGCCTTGCGGTAGACCGCGAGGTGCTCGGCGAGCTCGTCGATGGTGTGCCGGGGGGAGCCCACCCAGGCCGCGCCGCGGGCGGCCGCCCGGCGCAGCATGAGCTTGCCGGACACGCCGTACCAGATCGGCGGGTGGGGCCGGCGCACGGGACGGGGCATGAGACGCGTCTCGGGGATGCTGAAGAACTCCCCCTCGTAGCTGAACGTCTCGTTGGTCCACGCGGCCTGGAGGATGTCCATCACCTCCTCGAAGCGCCGGGCGCGGGTCTCGTAGGGCACCATCAGGCCCGCGAACTCCTCGGTCACGTAACCGGGGGCCATGCCCAGCCGCAGGCGTCCCCGGGAGATGTTGTCGACGACCGCGGTGTCCTCGGCGAGCTTGACGGGGTTGTAGAGCGAGGCGAGCAGGATGTTGGTCGTGAGCTCCAGCCGCTCTGTCACCGCGGCGACGGCCGCGAGCACCGTCAGCGGTGAGGAGTTGTGGCCGTCCCGCTGGAAGTGGTGTTCGGTCACGTGCACCGAGTCGTAGCCGAGTGATTCGATCTCCGGCGCCAGGCGGATGAAGTCCGCCACGGCGTCGGCCCAGCTGAGCTCGCCGTCGGGGGGGACCACCATGCCGAAGCACAATCCGAACTTCATACTGCTGTCTCCTTGTGTCCGCATATGAACAGCGACGTGGCACACATGCTCATGCGGCTCTCACGTGTCGGGCCACTGGGCGCTGCCCGAGAAAAACACGGACGGTTCGTGCGGCGCACCAGTGCGGACGCGCGGGCGGGCACGGGGGCGCCGGTGCGGCGGTTCCGGTAAGGCGGTTCCGGTGCGGCGGTGACGGTACGGCGGTGCTGGCGGTGACGGGGATCAGCCGGCGCGCGGTGCCGTACCCTCGGGCAGGACCTGCTCGCACCAGATGGTCTTGCCGCGGCGGGTGTGCCGGGTGCCCCAGCGCTGGGTCAGCTCGGCGACCAGCATCAGCCCGCGGCCGCCCTCGTCCGACAGGTGCGCCCGGCGCAGGTGCGGAGCGGTGTTGCTGCCGTCGGTGACCTCGCAGATCAGCGTGGAGACGTTGAGCAGCCGCAGCCGGACCGGGGGCCGGCCGTACCGCAGCGCGTTCGTGACCAGCTCGCTGACCACCAGTTCCGTGACGAAGCCCAGCTCGTCCAGCCCCCACCGGGCCAGTCGCTCCTCGGCCCACGACCGTGCCTGCGCGACCGCCGCCATGTCGTCGGGGACCTCGAGGCTGGCCTCCTCCTCGGGGCCGAAGGTGCGGGTGCGGGCGACGATCAGCGCCACGTCGTCGGCGTGGGCGGGCGGCAGCACCGTGTCGATGACGTGGTCGCACACGGTGTCCAGAGCGGGTACGGGGTGGGAGAGCGCCGAGCCCAGCCGCCCCAGGCTCCGGTCGACGTCGCCGGGGTCGAGCAGCCCGTCGGTGTAGAGGGCCAGCAGGCTTCCCTCGGGCAGCTCGGTCTCCACCGCCTCGTACACGGTGTTGCCCAGACCGAGCGGCGGGCCGGGGGGCAGCGGCAGCAGCCGGGCCTCGCCGTCCGGGGCCACCACGAAGGGCGGGGGATGGCCCGCCCGGGCGGCCGAGCAGGTGCCGGCGACCGGGTCGAAGACGGCGTAGAGGCAGGTGGCTCCCAGGTCGGCGGCGTCCGCGGACGCCTCGTCGCGCTCGGTGGCGATCCGGTCGACCAGGTCGTCGAGGTGGGTCAGCAGCTCGTCCGGCGGCAGGTCCACGTCGGCGAGCGTGCGCACCGCCGTGCGCAGCCTGCCCATCGTGGCCGCCGCCTCGAAGCCGTGGCCCACCACGTCACCGACCACGAGCGCCACCCGGGCCCCCGACAGCGGGATCACGTCGAACCAGTCGCCCCCGGCTCCGCCGAGCCCGTGGGCCGGCAGGTAGCGGGACGCGGCCTCGACCGCCGGCTGCGGGGGCAGCCGGCTGGGCAGCAGGCTCTGCTGCAGTGCCAGCACGGCGGTGCGCTCCCGGGTGAAGCGCCGCGCGTTGTCCAGGCACACCGCGGCCCGCGCCACCAGTTCCTCGGCCAGGATGCGGTCCTCGTCACCGAAGGGCTCCTCCCGGGCGCGCAGGAGGACCGCGACGCCCAGCACGGTGCCCCGTGCCCGCACCGGTACGCACAGGATCGACCGGTAGCCGTGCTCGTGGACGCTGTCGGCGCGCACCGGCTGGTCCCTCAGCCAGGCCTGTGCGGCCGGGTCCGTCAGCCGGTGCACCACCGAGCGTCCGCCTGCCATGCTGCGCACCGCGGGCGAGTGCGCGGGGTAGAAGTCGACCTCGCCCGGCTGGAGCAGCGCCTCGGGGGCACCGGGGCGCACCGAGTTGTTCGCCACCCGCCGCAGGGCGACCTGCCCGGTGAAGGGGCCGGGCTCCGCGCCCTCCAGGAGGGTGTCCAGCAGGTCGATGTTGACCCAGTCGCCCAGCAGCGGCACGAGCTCCTCGGCGAGCTCCTCGGCGGTGCGCATCACGTCCAGGGTGCTGCCGATGCGGGTCCCGGCCTCGTTGAGCAGGACCAGCCGGTCGCGTGCGCGGTCCGCTTCGGTCACGTCCTCGGTGGTCAGGCACAGGCCGGTGACGGTTCCCCCGGAATCGCACAGCGGGTAGGCGGACACCGACAGGGAGCGCTCCCGCGCCGGGTCGGCCGGCACCCGGCACCGCAGCCGCGCCGTCGGGGCCGGCCGGCCGGTGCTGAGCACCCGGCGCATACGGGCCTCCCAGGAGACGGTCTGCGGGCCGGGGAGGATCTCCGTCACCCGCCGCCCGTGCCAGGCGTGCTCCTCGGCACCGGTCAGCCGGGCCATGGCCGGATTCTGCCGCACACAGCGCAGGGCCGAGTCGTAGAGGGAGACGGCGACCGGTGAGGCGGAGAAGAGCCAGGCGAGAACCGCGTCGTCGCTCGGCGACGGCACGGAGGGCGGTCCGAGGAAGAGCTGCCCGACCGCCGGGGCGCGCCCGGCCCGGTCTCCGGCACAGGCATCGTCGTACGTCATCTTCTTTGCCGCCTCACCGGACGCTCCGGCGCACGGAGCATCGTCTAGGGGCCTGGTTTCCACCCAGTATGCGTCAGCCCCCCGGAGGCAACAATGCGCTGCGAACTGTGCGCCGCCCGAAAAAGTCCGGCCCGTTTCGTGCCGTGAAACAATTGTCCGTGTCTCCCCGGTGAACCACGCTGGCGGCACCGAGCGCAGCCTCGGCTCATGGGAGGGAATCGCGTATGACGACAATCTCTGCGATCGATATCAACTGCGATATGGGTGAGAGCTTCGGAAACTGGGTCATGGGCCGGGACGACGAGATGTTCCCGCTGATCACCACGGCGAACATCGCGTGCGGATTCCACGCGGGGGATCCGACGGTGATGCGCCGGACCGTCCGCGCGGCCAAGGAGCACGGCATCGCGGTCGGCGCCCACCCCGGCTACCACGACCTCGAGGGGTTCGGCCGGCGCCGGATCCTGCTCAGCCCGGACGAGGTGGCCGCGCTCCTCACCTACCAGATCGGCGCGCTGCGCGCCTTCCTGGACACGGAGGACATGCCCATGCACCACGTGAAGCCGCACGGCGCGCTCTACAGCTACCTGCGGGACGACGAGGCCGCCGGCCTGGCGGGCGCGCGGGCCGTGCACGCCCTCATGCCGGACACGCTGGTCTACTGGCCGGCACCGGCGTTCGGCACCGTGTTCTGCGACGAACTCCAGCAGCTGGGCCACACCGTCGTCGGCGACCTGTATCCGGACCTGAGCTACGACGGGAACGGAACCCTCGTCATCAAAAGGAAAATCACCGGAACCGATATGGATTTCGCGCTCGGCCAGGTGAAGCAATTCCTGAAGACCGGTCAGGTGCAGACCGAGGACGGAACCCTGGTGGACATGACGGCGGGCAGTATCTGTGTGCACGGCGACGGCGACCACGCCGTCGAACTCGCCGCCGCCGTCCGGCAGACGGTCCTGGACTCCGGTGTCACCGTGGAGGCGGTGGCCGCATGACGGCGCGCGTGGGAGTCCTCACCGAGCCTCCGAAGGGGACGCACTACACCTTCGGCGGCGACGAGTGGATCGTCGTCCAGCTGAGCGAGGCCATGAGCCTCGACGCCAATCTCAAGGCCCAGGTGCTCACCCGGGCACTGGCCGAAACCGAGCTGCCCGGTGTCGTGGAGATCTGCCTGTCGAACGCCTCGTACATGGTGCGCATCGATCCGGACCGGGTGCACCCGGGCGCGATCGTCGAGCGGCTGCGCCGGCTGGAGGCCGAGCACTCCGACTTCCGGTCGATCACCCTGCGTACCCGGATCGTGGACGTCCCCGTCCTGTTCGAGGACGAGTGGACGGCCGAGACGGTGCGCCGGTTCCGGGACCGCCACCAGCGGCCGGACCTGACCGACCTGGAGTTCGCGGCGGAGCTCAACGGCTACGGCAGCACGGACGAGTTCATCGACGCCATGGTCTCCGCCCCCGCGCTGATCTCCATGATCGGGTTCGTGCCCACCGTGCCCTGGGGCTACCAGCTCGTCCCCGAGGAACGGCAGATCGAGGTGCCCAAGTACGTGCGGCCGCGCACGTTCACCCCGGAGCGCGCCTTCGCGTGGGGCGGCGCCTTCTCGGCCATCTACCCGGTGGACGGGGCGGGCGGCTACCAGCTGTTCGGGATGTGCGCGACGCCGATCGTGCAGCCCGAGCAGACCCTGTACGACTTCCGTGACAGCTTCTCCTTCCCCCGCCCCGGCGACCTGTTCAACTACCGCAGGATCGAGCGCGCGGAGTTCGACGAGATCAGGGCGCGGGTCGAGGAGGGCACGTTCCGCTACCGCATCGAGGAGCTGGACTTCACCCCCGCCGATTGGTTCGCCCGCCCCGACGAGACCGTCGCCGCCATGCAGGAGCTGCTCTATGGCGCTTGAGATTCTGCGTCCCGGACTCATGACCACCGTCCAGGACGAGGGCCGTACCCAGGGATACGCGCTCGGCATGCCGCCGTCGGGTGCGATGGACCGGTTCAGCTACCACGTGGCCAACACGCTGGTCGGCAACCCGGTCGGAGCGGCCGTGCTGGAGTGCACCTACCTCGGGCCGGAGATCGCGTTCACCGAGGCCACGACGTTCGCCGTGACCGGCGCCGACCTGCCCGTCAAGCTCAACGGCGAGGAGATCCAGCCCTGGACCTCGCACCGGGCCGCAGCCGGTGACGTCCTCGGCTTCGGCTTCCTGAGGTCGGGCGCCCGGGTGTACATCGCGGTCGCCGGCGGCATCGACGTGAAGCCGGTGATGGGCTCGCGCTCCACCTACACCCTGTGCGGGATGGGCGGATTCCAGGGCCGGCCGCTGAAGGCGGGCGACCTGGTTCCGGTGGGCACGGACGTGACCGGCACCCCGGGGCGGCACCTGCCGCCCGGCCTGGTGCCGGACCTCTCCGGCCCGGCCGAACTGCGGGTGGTCGTCGGACTGGCCAGCTACCGGGTCACCCCGGACAGCCTGGCGGCGTTCTTCGAGACCGACTGGAAGGTCACACCGGACGCCAACCGGGTCGGCTACCGCTACCGGGGCGGCGCCGTGGAGTGGGTGCCCCGCGTCCAGCCGCGCGGAGCCGGCAGCGATCCCGCCAACGTGGTGGACATCGGCTACCCGATCGGCTCGATCCAGATCCCCGGCGGCACGGAACCGATCGCCCTGCTCAACGACGCGGTGACCGGCGGCGGCTACGCCACGATCGGCACCATCATCAGCGCGGACATCCAGGTCGCGGGCCAGACGAAGACCGGGGACGTCACCCGGTTCGTGCCCGTCTCGATCGACGCCGCGCTCGGCGCCCGACAAGAGGCCAAGGCCCGGCTGGCCAAGGCACGTGAAGCCATCGAGGCCCGGTCCCGGTGACCGGCCCGCTCCCGAAAGGACCCGGTATGAGTGAAACGACCGTGGCGGCACCGTTCCCCGGGGTCTTCTACCGCCGCCCCGACCCCGCGTCACCGCCCTTCGTGGAGGTCGGCGACACGGTGGACGCGGGCACGGTGGTCGGCCTGATCGAGGTCATGAAGATGTTCCAGGAGATCCACGCCGAGACCTCCGGCCGCGTCTCCGCGTTCTTCGTCGAGAACGAGGAGGCGGTCGACGCCGGCCAGTCCCTCCTCACCGTGGAGTGATCCGTGAGCACAGACGCCAGCACACAGCCGAACCCCCTCACCCGGGTCCTGGTCGCCAACCGCGGGGAGATAGCGGTACGGGTCGTGCGCGCCTGCCACGACCTCGGCATCGAGGCCGTCGCCGTGCACTCGGCCCCGGACGCCGGGGCGATGCACGTCCGGTCGGCCGACGCGGCCGCCGCCATCGGAGGGCCGCAGGCCAAGGAGAGCTATCTACGCATCGACCGCGTGGTCGCCGCGGCCCTCGAGCAGGGCTGCCAGGCGGTCCACCCCGGGTACGGCTTCCTCGCCGAGAACCCGGAGCTGCCGAAGGCCTGCGCCGAGGCCGGCCTCGTCTTCGTCGGCCCGTCCGCCGAGGTCATGGAGGCCGTGGGCAACAAGGTCCGGGCCCGGGAGATCGCCGAACAGGCCTCCGTACCGGTGATCCCGGGCAGCGGGAACCTCTCCTCCGTGGACGAGGCCGCCGCGTTCGCCGGGCGGGTCGGGTACCCGGTCATGCTCAAGGCGGCCGCGGGCGGCGGCGGCCGGGGCATCCGCCGGGCCGACGACGAGGCGGCGCTGAGGACCTCGCTGCCGGAGGCGGTGCGCGAGGCCGAGGCGGCCTTCGGCGACGGGTCCGTCTTCCTGGAGAAGTGCGTGATCGACCCGCGCCACGTGGAGGTGCAGATCGTCGCCGACGGCCACGGGAACGTGGTGCACCTCGGCGAACGCGAGTGTTCGCTCCAGCGCCGCCGGCAGAAGCTGGTCGAGGAGAGCCCGGCGCCCGGTCTCGCTCCGCAGGTCCGGGACGAGCTGTGCGCCGCGGCCGTGCGCATCGCCAAGCAGGTCGGCTACACCGGCGCCGGCACGGTGGAGTTCCTCGTCGACCCGCGCTCCGGGGAGTTCTACTTCATCGAGGTCAACGCCCGCATCCAGGTGGAGCACGGGGTCAGTGAGCTGGTCACCGGCGTCGACATCATCGGGGAGCAGCTGCGCGTCGCCGCGGGCCTCCCGCTGAGCCTGACCCAGGACGACGTCACCTTCCGGGGCGCGGCGATCGAGCTGCGCATCAACGCGGAGAACCCCCGGAAGAACTTCTTCCCCTCGCCCGGACAGGTGACCCGGCTGCGCTGGCCGGACGGACCCGGGGTCCGGGTCGACACCGGCCTGGAGGAGGGCGACCGGATCCAGCCCTACTACGACTCGATGATCGCCAAGGTGCTGGTGACGGGCCGGACCAGGGCCGAGGCGGTGGCCCGGGCCCGCCGGGCGCTGCGCGAGCTGACCGTCGAGGGCGTCCACACGACCGCCGGGCTGCAGCAGTCGATCCTCGACTGGGACGCGTTCGTGGACGGGGCCTTCCACACGGGTTCCCTGGACCCGTTCATCGCGGCCTGGGCCGCGCCCTGACCGCCGGCCGGCCTGCCCCACCGCTCCCTCGGGGCAGGCCGGCCGGCTCACGTCGGACCCTTTTCCGTCCCCGGGGAGACGTGCCCCGCGAGACGCTCTCTCCCCCGCATCCCGCCCCGCATCCCCGCGCCGCAAGAAGGGTGAGCCGTGACCTGTCCGGTGAGCTACGACGAGAACGCCGGCCTGTGGCTGGTACGGGACCCCGAACAGGTACGCGGGGTCCTCGCGGACCCCGGCCGGTTCAGCCCGGCCAACGCCCTCACCGCCCACACGCCGCTCGGGCCCCGGGCCCTGCGCGTCCTGGCACGCGTACGGTTCGCGCTGCCCCCGGTCCTGGCGAACAGCGGCGGCCCCGGGCACCGCGCGGTGCGCGGGACCGTGGCCCGCTTCTTCGCCCCGGGCCGGGTGGACGCCCTGGAGCCGGTGGTCCGGCGGCTGAACGCCGAACGGTGGGCGAGGGTGCGGGAGCGGCTGGCACGCGGCGAGGAAGTGGATCTCGTCGCGGCCGTCGCCGCCGACGTGCCCGCCCTCGTCCTTCTCGAACTCCTCCGCCTGGACGATGTGAGCGTCCCCGATCTGAAGCGCTGGAGCCACGACTCGCTGGAGCTGTTCTGGGGCACACCCACCGCCGGTGAACAGGAGCGGCTCGCCGCCTCCGCCGCCGAGTACTACGTCTGGCTGCGGCAGCGCACCACGGCCGCCCGCAGGTCACCGGGCGAGGACCTGTTCGGACGGCTGGTGAGCCACGGCCTCGCGGACGACGAGGTCTGCTCGGTCGCGTACTTCCTGCTGGTCGCCGGTCACGAGACCACCGCCATGCTGGTCTCCTCGGCCCTGCGTCTGCTGGCCGCCGGGCGGGAGACGCGGGACGCGGTCGCGGCGGATCCCGCACAGGCCGACCGGGTCGTCGAGGGCCTGCTGGCACGGGAGTCCTCGGTTCCGACCTGGCGGCGGATCACGCGGGAGGCGACGGTCGTCGGCGACACGGTCCTCCCCGCCGGGGCACCGCTGCTGCTGCAGCTCACCGACACCGGGGGCACCGGTGAACTCGCCTTCGGATGGGGCGTGCACCGCTGTCTCGGGGCACGCCTGGCCAGGATGGAGACCCGCGTCGCCGTCCAGGAGGCCGCGGGGATGCCGGAGGTGGAACTCACCGAGCCGGAGCCGCCCATGATCGACCTGCTGTCCTTCCGGGCGCCCCGCCGCGTCCGGGTCCGCCGCCCGGGGTGACGGACCCCCTTACCGTTCACGATCCATCGACGACAGAGGAACACACCCGTGGCACAGCCATCCCCGCTCCAGGACACCGTGATGCTCGCGCGCAGCTTCCTGTTCGTGCCGGGCCACCGGCCGGAGAGGTTCGAGAAGGCCGTCGCATCGGGAGCCGACGTGGTGATCCTCGACCTCGAGGACGCGGTCGCCGCCGACCGGAAGGAAGAAGCCCGCGGCAACGTCGCCGCCTGGCTGGACCAGGGCCACCAGGCGGTGGTGCGTGTCAACGGCGCCGGCACCGAGTGGTACGCCGACGATCTCGACGCCGTGGGCGGCCGCACCTCCGTGGTGATGGTGCCCAAGGCCGAGGACCCGGCGGAACTCACCGGGCTGACGGACCGCCTGCCGGCGGGCACGGGCATCGTCCCGCTCGTCGAGACGGCGGCCGGCGTCCTCAAGGCGTTCGAGGTGTGCGCCGTCTCCTCGGTCCTGCGCCCCGCCTTCGGCGGGGTCGACCTCGCCGCGCAGCTGGGGGTCGACCACACGTCGTACGACGCCCTCCGCCATGCGCGTTCCGCGCTCGTCGTGGCCGCCGCGGCGGCGGGCCGCGCCGCTCCCGTGGACGGGGTGACGACGGCGGTGCGGGACAACGCGGTGCTGCGGGCCGACATCGCCCACGCGATCGGCCTCGGCTACGGCGGCAAGCTGTGCGTCCATCCCGAACAGGTCGGGACGACGAACCGGGACTTCACCCCGGCCGACGAGCAGATCGCCTGGGCACACCGCGTCGTGGCCGCCGCGGGCCACGGTTCGGCGACGGTGGTCGACGGGCAGATGGTGGACCGGCCCGTGCTGCTGCGCGCCCAGGCCGTCCTCGCCCGCGCCCGGGCGGCGGGTTCCGGGCCGGTGGCCACGGGCGACGAGTGAGGCACGGGGGCTTCACGGTCCCGCGGCGGGCCGGAGCGCCGC
>NZ_JBEXLP010000148.1:0-10303 GCF_040610035.1 Streptomyces sp. NPDC004542 | reverse complement strand
ATCCGCCGCTACATCATCTGGCGGAACCGCCACGCCGACGACCGGCGCCTACGCGCGGTCGTCGACAGGGCAAACATTGCCTGATGCGGCACTAGAGAAGGGGTACGTCGTGGCTGGGGCGGTCGGCTCCGCGGCTTTAGGCAGCCACTTTGGCGCGAGCCTCGAAGATCATGGCCCCAACGTCGTGCTTTACCGGGCAGGTCCACAGACTGCCCGACGCGCCGGAAGCTTACGGGGCCATGATCACTCGCGCCAAAGCAGCTCCAGCCCAAAGCCGCTACACCAACCGCTCGGGGATGTAGCCCCCATTTCCCGGCCTCGGTGACTGACAACCTGCCCTCACCGGGTTTGCGCTCGGCCGCGAGCTCGGATGCGAGCAGTACTCACCTTCGTACGCACTTCCTCGTAGATGGGAGGAAGTTTCTCATCCACCCAAAGCCGCACCGTGAGTGCATAAGGCTGCATGGATGTCGGCGGAGCCCACCGATTAAGGCTTTGCACTACAACAAAAAAATCATTGGGGAAATTATTGAAACGAGGCAATGAGTTTTGCCAAGTTTTTCGCGCAAGTTGATTGGCGCCCAGATACCGTATGGTCTGTGAAGGCTCCATAGCTATTCGCTTCTGAGTTGGGATTTCAGAGACTTTCAACCCGCGCCGGTTGGGAATCTTCACGCGCTTACCAGCTGCGGTGTCCTCCGCTTCAGATAGGAACATTTCAATCACCTCGTCGGCAGGCAATCCGCGCACAACCTCGAATTTGAGACGAGTTGACATATAGTCCATTCTCCGAGCGCGAACTAGCGGGTCAAAGCTGAGGGTTACGGCCATTCCCCGCGATGCCCGTTTACGAGTAAAAAACGCTTCTGGAACCGGCACAGCATAGAGGTGGACGCCATCAACCGGGATCTCGGACTCGCTGATCAGGACCGTGTCACGTATAGCACTTTCTGCGCTACGCAAAGATGATGCATGACCGTATCCTACAAAGCGGCGCCCTTCTGTTGCAGCAGCACCTTCAGTGAACTCGGATGACGTAGCCAGGAAATCCACAGAAACCGGATTAGCTGATTGCAACGTCAATGCTCGAATCAGATTCCCGGATGCCTTGGGATACTTCGCCGCAACTAGAGCAGCGACCCGGGAGACATGTGGAGCTGCCAGGCTCGAACCGTAGTCATGCGTGATTACACCAGTGCTGTTAAGGCGACCATCTGCTACAGCCACTTGCAACTCGTCGGGTTCTAGAAGTGCGTGTGTCTCCTGATCCTGCCCCAGTGTCCCCGCTGGCGCGCAGAGTTCAGGTTTGATCGCATCACCAATGCCAAACCCGATGCGTGAGACGGGTGAAGGCCACCCAACCTTCCCCAACGGGGTGGTGCCCAACGGGAGCGGCTTCGGTGGCGACACCAAGCTGCCTACAGTTAGTGCCGTAGCTGCCGGAGCCGGATCGAGGAGCCTCGCATTCGGGCTATCCAACATCCGAAGCGGATAGTCGACAGCTAGAGCTTCGTCGAACTGTCCAGCATATTCGCGCGGAGCTACATTCCCCGTGGGAACAACGAACACAACGTTCAGACTGCGAGACAGTGCATCCAACAGAGCGGCGATAGACGGGGCCCGGTTTCCCACGATCAAGCCATTGAGGTCACCCAGGCTGAGGTTAATAACTCTCACACCTTGTTGCGCCAGATAAATCGCCGCATCCGTCAATTCTCGTTCGGCAAGGCGGTACGGAGGAATCTGTGCGTTCTCGTCCAACACCCGCACTGACATGATCCGAAACGGCGGGGCATCCCAGTCACCGGACGATATCTGACCATCCAGAGAACCGCGTGCGAGTATGCTTGCGACTGCCGTTCCATGACCGTGTCTATCAGCACCATCTTCGATCCAGGTGCTTGTTGACACTGCCTCCACGACACAGCCGCGGAGCAGCGGGTGATTAGCCACCACGCCACTGTCAATGATGCCGACCTGCGGCGAGGCATCGTCCGGTAACGGGAGGTCAGCGATCACATCAGCGCTGATTTCACTGGGGCTGGCGTTTATGCTCAACGAGGCGGGGAGCACTTCGACCTTGGCTATCAGGTCTACGCGGAGCAACTGCCTGACGATGTCCACCCTCGCGGATATCCTCATGAGCGCCAGCCCGGAGGCTTCACTGGAGAAGTGGTCATGCGTCACGCCGCCGGCAGCGCTAACAGCTTCACTAATTGCCGTTATCCACGAGTCAGCGGTAGCTATATCGCCCGGATACCAGACCTCTACATCGACGGTTAGCTCATCGTCTCGGTCAGCCTGGCGCAGAGCGGTTCGCAACTCCTCGCCGACCCGGTCTTGCGGGCCATACGGTCTCACGTTATCGATATTATCGAAAAAAGCCTCGTGCGTTGCAGACGCCTGACCGTTCTTCGGCTCTTGAGCGTATGCTTCCAGGCGCGTCAAGAACAACGACATCGATGGGTCGTCGCTAAAAGCGACGACTCTCTTGGTGCTGCTCGTGTCCACAATGCGGAGGCCAGAACGCTGCCAATTGGCTTCCTCTGCAATGGATTGTGAAGACGCCACCGTCTCGACGACGAGAATAAGTCTTGGATCGATTCCCAGCACCGGCGTGCGTGCAGCGACGTCCGTGAGCACGAAGTCAACGTCGTCGTTTAGGTCATCAGCATGCTTTTTGCGGTCACCGAAGTTGCGGCCACCACCGAAGCCGCGTGGCACCTTACGCCGAGAGCCGTCGAGCTGGACCCGCTCCACAACAATATGCGGCTGTCCCCCCTCGTCGAACCCAGGGAGTGGAATCACCCCAGAGATTGTCCGGCCTCCTTGAATCGACGCTTGCGCGATGCGGCACTTCGCAGCAAATCATCCGTTGATACAAATTCTTCGCCACTTAGGACAGCGACTCTCATCGCGTCTAGGCAGACTGCTTCAACCTGAGCATGACTCAAGCCAGCCAAAGCCTTGGCTGCCTCTTCCTGATTTATCTGGTAATTAATGCGCCTGAGTTTCAGCTTGAGAAGATGAGCAATTTGCTTTTGTGTTGGCTTTCGATAAACCAGCACTTCGTCGAACCGTCGCCAGACGGCGCTGTCGAGCAAATCGGCATGGTTCGTCGTCGCAACCACGAGGTTGTCCGACGAATAAGTCTCAAGTTGCTGGAGAAGTACGGTCGCCACGCGGCGCATCTCGCCGTGATCTGAATCTTCTCTGCCTGAGGCCAGCATGTCGAATTCATCAAAACTCACGACCCAGGAGCCCCGTGACGCGAAATCTAGAATCCGTTCGATATGTCGAGCGGTTTGCCCCAGGTATGACGAAACAACCGCAGATAGTTTCACCTTGACAATTGGCACGCCAAGAGCGTGGGCGAGGGCCTCGGCAGTACGGGTCTTACCCGTCCCGCTTGGCCCAGCCAGCAAAAGCCTGCGGCGGGGGCGCAGTCCATAGCTGGCCAAACGGCTCTTATTCCTGTGTTCACGTACGATCTCGGTACAGATGTTGCGCGTCTCCACTGTGAGCACAAGATCATCGAAGCTCGTGACCGACTCACGCACGTCGAGCAGCGGGACCTCTTCGTCACTAACCGGTACAGGACCGACCATTTTTGCTGAAAGTGGCCGCTGTGATCGTCCGCCAGTAGAAGCACGTTCCAGGGCGGCCGCGAGGCTGTCCCTCACGTCGTCAATCTCAGGAGCCATCCTCTCCCTCGGCCGCCTACTGTCCCCGAGCGCGCGGGCTGCCTCTTCACGCTCGCGCCTGGACCGATCCACCCTTCGCGCCAGACCAGACGTCAACTCTTCGTCCTCATCCATCCACAGCTTCTCCGCCTGCTCGCTGGCTGCCACCACGTTCCTCCAAGCGGATCACCGCTGTTGACCTGTGGACCTGCCCTCCTCGGCGCTACCCTACCCCGCGCGCATACATAGCACACTGGGTGCCCACCATCGAGAGGCCGCTACCGTATGAACGAGCGAGCAGTACCTTACGTTATTGCTGACTCTGAGCAACTGAATGCCGCTGTTATCGGAACCGCCTTCAAGAAGTCTAAAGGCGATGGAGTCCTGATTCTCACAGGCAACTGCCCTCGCTGCATGCATGAATTCACGGCCACAATACCGCTGACACCAGCGACCGTCACGCCTGGTCGTGCCATCACCGGACAGTCTGCGGGCAACTCGATGACAGCAACTCCCGTGCAGCACACCGTTTACTGCGCGTGCCAACAGGAGCACATGGGCCGGCCCGAAGGAGAACACGGATGTGGCGCAGTCACTAACGTGATACTCAATCTGAAGGTCAGGCGATGAAATTCTTCAGCCGAGCTGAACGAAGTGGCGAGCTGGACCTAAGTAATTATGACGTTGAGGACTTTGAGCTGGGTCCAGCCTCAACGCCAGCCACTCCTGAAGACCTGCGCTGGGCTCGTCTTGCAGAGGAAGCAAGGTTCAACGGCCTTGCAGACGTCCAACGTTCCGCGGAACGTTGGGGAGCAACGATCCTCGTCATCACAGGGATTCTGACGACGCTAACAGTAGTGCGCGGGCCTAGCGACCTAGCGGCTCTGCGAGATTTTTGGCCCGATAAGTTGCTGGTTGGGCTTCTCGCCGCGCTGTCATTGCTACTCGCTCTGTCAAGCGTGATTTTTGCGGCGATGGCGGCCCAAGGGTCAGCCGTGAAAATGATTGCCAGTGGACCACGCTACAAGGAGGAATCACTTAAAGCCGCTTCCATAGCCAACACTAATCTCATACGTAGTCGCCGCTTGGCGGTAGCCATTATCCCGTTTTATCTCGGGGCAGTTGCCGTCCAATCTTACGCGCCGCAAGCCACTCAAGATCCTCCTGTTGTGATAGTTAAGGACACGGATGGAACTAGCTATTGCGGGATTAACCTGAAACAGTCACGGCATCGGTTGGTTCTGCTACGGGAGAACAAACCGGCCATCCGACTAGACCCTGCGAAGTTGGCTACCGTCACAACCTCCGCCAGCTGCGGGAAGCCTGGTTCTGAGAAGTAGTGATGCTCGTCGGCTTAGGCATGCTGGGCTGACCGTTCTGAGCCGGGGTGTATCGACCGATGAGACAAACGACGGGTGGAAGCTCGGCAAGTCCCTCGATCGATTGTGAGCGTTCGGCCAGCAAGGTACGTTCGCATGGACCAGTACGACGCACAGGGGGCGGGATGTCTGCATATGGTCGCGAGGACAGCGAGTGGCGCAGTCTGGTGGATTCAGGGCGCGAGTTCCTCGTTGAGCGGGCGAAGTTGGGCAAGCTCACTTCGTACACCGAGCTCAACGTCACCTTGGCCAGGCGAACTGGCTGTCGACCCTTCGACTTTGAGCGTGCCGACGAACGAGCCGCTATGGGACATCTGCTCGGTCTGATCGTGGAGCGAGACCAGCAGATCGCACCGTCTGATCCCCCGCTGATGCTGTCGGCTCTCGTCAACTACCTGACCGCCAACGATGCCGGCCCCGGCTTCTACCAGCTCGCCAAGGAGCTTCAACTCCTCCCCATGAGCGCGTCGAAGGACGAGAAGGACAGCTTCTGGATCAAGCAGGTGCGACGGCTTTACGAACGCCACGGGGCAAGGCCGTCCCTGGCTTGAGCGGCAGACCTGAGTGGCTAACGGCGTGACAACGCCCACGAACACCGGCGAGCAACCGCGAACGTCTGTGAACCATGAGCGCAGGTGGGAGCCACACCAGCCCCAGACAGCATCACCACCGAAGTTGCTTCGGGACGAAGCGGTCGCTCCGTTAGGGTGCGCCGCATGACCGACGACGCCCCGGCGTGTCCCGAGTGCAGTCAGCCCATGAAGTCCGGCGGCATCGTCCTCTCCAAGCGGGGGGACGATGGCCGGCGGACGTGTCGGACGCTGTGGAGGTGTACTGGTAGGCATGTCTGGTGGCGCTGGGCCGATCGGCCGCATGAGCCTTTGGAAGCGTGTCCGGTGCCGGAGCTGTTCCGCTGACATCAACCGCTGACATCAACGACCTCAGATAAGAACGACACACAACGGTCGCGGACAGCACCGCCGCACGAGGCGAGGCTTGACCAGGCCGGGGTTAGATCGAACTCCTAAAGCGGGTGTCGCAGGTTCGAATCCTGCCGGGGGCACAACGCATTGCCGCTCTGACCTGGGGTTTCTTCCCTGGGGAGGGGCTCTATTCGGCCTCGGGCTCCTCGTCCGGGGCCGTTTGCGTGAGCGGTGCGTGAGCGGACGGAGAGTTGATCTCCGAAATCTCGCCCAACGGATCAGCATCATCCGGCACGGACTCCGGGCCGGGATGCTCCGTGCCGTCGGGCTCGGGCTCCGCTTCGGAGGCGGTGTTCTCGGCGGTGGCGCGGGCGCGCGGGACGAGCCGGGCTGCGGCCTCGGCGATCGCCAGGTCCGCTTCGGGGGGCAGGCTCGTGTACGTGTCGGCCGTGATGGTGATCGAGGAGTGGCCGAGCATCTCCTGGATGTCCTTCAGGTCGGCCCCGGCCGCGTGGGCGAGGGTCGCGGCACCGTGGCGGAGGTCGTGGAGCCGGACCGGCGGGAGGTCGATCTCCTCGTACAGCTCGATGAACCGTCGGGTGACGTTGGCGGGGTGGAGCAACTCGCCGTTCTCCTTGGTGAAGACGCGGCCGGTCTCCACCCAGGCGTTCTCCCACTCCTTACGGTCCTTGTCCTGCTGGGCGCGGTGCCGCCTGAGGGCCTGGACCGTGTCGGAGTCGAGCGCGATGGTCCGCGCGCCGGCATCGGTCTTAGGGTCGTCCTCGTACACCTCCCAGCCGTCCACGACGAGTTGCTTGGCAACGGTGATGAGACCGGCGTCCAGGTTGGTGTCGGTCCACTTCTGCCCGCACGCCTCGCCCCGCCGCAGCCCGCGGAACGCGATCAGGTGGAACAGCGCGTACAGGCGGTCCTCCGCGACGTGGTCGAGGAAGAGGCCGGTGTGCTCCGGCGTCCAGACCATCACCGATGACGGCTTCTCGCCGGTGCGCTTCCAATAGAGGATGCGTTCCTCGGTCCATACGAGGGCCTTGGGTCGCTTGCCCGCCTCCAACTCGACGTGGGCGGCCGGGTTGAAGGTGATGAGCTGCTGAGCGATCGCGGCGTTGAGTGCGGCCCGCAGGGTGGAGCGGACGCGCCGGCGTGTGGCCGGTCCGACGATGCGGCGGTAGGGCTCCATGTCAGCGATGGCCGCCTTCATCGCCTTGCGGCGGGCGCGGGGCTCACGGCCCTTCCAGGGGATCTGGGCGAGGTCCTCGAACGTCTTGCGGCGGGCCGCGTTGCCTTCGGCGATCTCGACGTTGGCCTCGGCTATAGCTTCGAACATCTCCGACAGGTGGGCGACCCGGAGGCGGTCGAGCCTGTAGTGCCCGATCCGTGGTTTGAGGTGCACCCGGATGTTGCTCTCGTCGCGACTGATGGCGCTCTTCCGGCTCGCCTGTGCTCGGCGAGCGACCAGCCCATGACCGTCGCGAGTGCATGCCGATCACCGTCGCCAGATACATCCACGACCCGCCGACCGGCAGATGCGTGCAGCGTCGGTCAACGAGGGAATGCTGCGGCTTACGACGCTGCCGGCGCCGATGACCGACCCGTATCCGATGCGGACTACGGGCAGGACCACCGCGTTGCTGCCGATCCAGGCCTTGTCCTCGACGAGATCACGGTAGGGCTGCCCGCCGAACTGGCCCCGACCGCGCTCCTGCTTGCGTTGCCCCGTAGCCGGTGGACAGCGCCGGATCCGGTAGCAGCACCGTGTAGCCGCGCGGGAAGGGGGCGTGAGCTGGATCAGCGTGCCGGACGGACGGCAGACAGTACGCTGGATCCAGCGGGATCGGGCCCGCAGCACAGTGTCCGGGAGGTGCTTCATGACGGCCGAGATGGTGGCCCCGGCGTGGATGCATGAGCAGATCACGGCAGAGGATTACGAGTCCTGGTCCGAGGAGCAGTGCGCCGGTATCGAGATCGTGGACGGGATGGTCGTCGTGAGTCCGAGCGCGTCCAAGCGGCACAACCGGCTGGCCCGGATTCTGGCGAACGCCCTGGACGCCGCCTCGGGCCCGGAGTGGAACGCCGACACGGACTTCGACGTCCGGCTTCAGGACGTCCCGCTCACCAATCGCCGCCCGGACGTCGTCGTGTACCGCGCGGACACGATCGACATCACTCCGACCCGTCCGGAGCACGTGCTGCTGGTAGCGGAGGTGGTGTCGCCAGGCTCGGAGACCACCGACCGGATCGTGAAGGTCGACCAGTACGCCAAGGCAGGAATCGGCTTCTACTGGCGGATCGAGCAGGCCGCGACAGGCGTTCCTCTCGTGTACACCTACGTTCTCGACCCCGCGACGAAGACCTACCGGGACGGAGACGTGTTCACCGGCGTCCTCAAGGTGGCGGCCCCCTTCCCGGTGGAGATCGACCTCGGCCAGATCTGACCCACACGCTGATCAGCAGCCGGCAGCGCGTGAGCGATGCGTGAGCCGACGGTCCAATACAAGGCGGCATCAGCCGGATCAAGTGGCTCGCCACGCGGTTCTGACCAGGGGAAACAACACCGCGCGGCAGCGTCGAGCACCCTCCGGCAAGGATTCGATCCCACTCCTAAAGCGGGTGTCGCAGGTTCGAATCCTGCCGGGGGCACAGCGAGAAGGGCCAGCTCAGGAGGGGTTTTCTCCCAGGCTGGCCCTTCGCCGTATCAGGCACCTCACCCCTGGCCCGGCGCGGTACGGGTCAGGGCAGGAGCAGCCAGCGGCAAACCCCGGCTACCTCGACTCCGGGTGCTCACGATCTCATCCGAGTCACAACCCGACGACGACTACGCCGCCGCGCTGTCCGGATTGCTGCTGGCCGGCATGCGCAGGGTGTGGTCGCCGAAGTCCGCGACCAGGTCCAGTCGCCCTCCGAGCGCCTCCACATAGCGTGCGATCACGTCCAGGGTGGCCCCTTCGCCGTGTTCGATCTGGGAGACTCGGGCGACGCCGACTCCCATCCGGGCCGCCACATCCCGCTGGGCCAGCCCTGACTGCTTGCGTGCCTCGGCGAGTTGGTGGCCGCGCGCCTCGGCGAGAAGCCGACGAGACCCTGCTTCCACCTCGGCGGGCTCCACACCGGCCGCGTACAACTCCTGCTCCAAGGTCTCCCAGTCCTGCGCAGCCTTCTTGGGCATGGCTACTCCTTCAGTCCTCGTCGCCGGCGTAATCGTGGTACAGCTGCTCGGCCAGCGGAACGTTGTCGCGGTACCAGCGCTCCCAGTTTCCGGCCTTGTCACCGCCGAGGAGCAGCAGGGCCGAGCGAGTCGGGTCGAAGGCAAAGATGATCCGGATTTCGGAGCGCCCACCCGATCCCGGCCTCAGCTCCTTCAGATGATGCAGCTCCGAGCCCTTCAACCGGTCCACGAGAGGACGTCCCAGAGTCGGTCCGGCCTCACGCAGGGCGGCCACAGCCTGCGCGACCCGGGAGGCCGAGCCCAGATCCTCCTTGATCAGGAGCCTGAACCACTCCGCATACTCCTAGGTGACCTTGATCGCCCAGCTCAAGACGACTCCCTTCGACACCAACACCGACTTTAAGGTTTACTTAAGCGTCGGCAAGCACTGATCGTGTGCGGTCGCAGACGGAGCCAGTAGGGTTTTACCCATGGTGACTGCGACCGTCCGTGAGTGGAGCGACGAGGAAGGGTGGGGCGTGCTCGACTCCCCCGAGACGCCCGGCGGCTGCTTCGGCCACTACGCAGAGATCCGGATGAACGGCTTCCGCACCCTGTTGCCCGGCCAGCAGGTCGATCTCGAGTGGGAAGCTCCCGGCTTCAAGCAGGACGGGTACGACTATCGCGCGGTGAACATCGTGCCCCGGCATGCCTGACATCCACACCTGACATCAACGACAGCGCACGACCACGGCCCCCAGCGGTCCGCCGTGTCACCGCCCGCTTTACCGGGGCATGCACCGACATTCTGCTCCGACGTCTGCGGCACCGCGGCGGCCAGTCCGGCCACGAGTTCTCCCCACACCAGCCGGGCACCCAGGTGCTCGAACAACCCGAGCGCGAGCACGAAGTACACCCCGACGCGCGAGGGGAGACTGCTCAGCCGACGTTCGCGCGTCCCGGTCTCCTCCCACACCGCACCCGCAAGCTCGGTCGGAATGACCTGCGTCAATTCACCGGCGTATCCGGGCGCGAACATGTGCCACAACCACGTCACTACGGGCCTTGTCCCCGAGGAGTGGACACCTGTTCGTGTTGCTATGCGGCGAGTGTCAGGGTAGCTGACTGCTGTTCGTAGGCGATCGGTGCCTGCTG
>NZ_JBEXLP010000147.1:0-11039 GCF_040610035.1 Streptomyces sp. NPDC004542 | reverse complement strand
ACCGAACCCGCTGCCGCCAACGCCTCGGCCGCCGGGCCCTCCGCGCCCGGCCCGGCCGCGCGTTCCGCCTCCCGCCGTTCCGCGCTGCGGGCGGCCCGCCGGGTCCGCCGTCGCAACCTGGCCCTGGCCGTGGCGACGGTGAGCGGCCTCGTCGTGCTGCCGCTGGTGCTGTGGACGGTGCTCGGCTCCGGCGACGGTGCCGCTCCCGGCACGGGCGGCACGGACCGGGACAAGCCCGGAGCCGGATCCTCGACCACCAACCCGTCCTGGATCGGGTCCGGCCAGACCGCCAAGGGCACCCTGCGCGGCCGGCTGCACAACATCGCCTCCGGACTGTGCGTCGGCGTCGTCGGCGAGAAGGCCGTCAAGGGCGCCGAGACCGAGCTCACCACCTGTGCCTCCACGGCGAGCCAGCAGTGGACGTACGGGACCGACGGACTGCTGCGCAATGCCGCCGCCCCCGACCTCTGCCTCGACTCCCACCTCGGCTACTCGGTGCAGCTCGCCCCGTGCACGGCCACGACCGGCACGGACGTCCGCTACGACTTCACCCTCCAGGGGGCCCTGGTGCCCCGCGGAGAGCAGGACCTGGCGCTCGCCCCCGCCGCCACCGACGGCGCCGGCGCCCTCGTGGTCAAGACCCGCGCCGACACCGACGTGCAGCACTGGGCCATCGACACCTCCAAGCCCGACCTCCAGATGCAGAACGTGAACTGGGACGCCGACAGCACGCCGTTGCCGACCTCCACGGCCCCGGCCGTGCCCAAGTCGGCCAAGGCCCCGGCGCCGGCACCCACCCCGTCGGCGACTCCCACGACCACGAGCGCCCAGCCGACGCCGTCGAGCACCACCGCCTCCCCCGACGTGTGCGCGTACGACCCGTACTCCTGCGACGGGAACACGAGCGTTCAGTACGGCGTTGTGGGCGGATGGGGCTACGGCGGCCACGGTTACGGCTCGGGCTCGGGGTACCGCAGACACTGAGCGGCCGCGGTGAAGCGCCGCCCGGGATGATCCGGCCGAGCGGCCCTGGAAGCCCGATGAAGATCTTGCTCCGGTCGCCCGGCTCGCCCTGGATTGCCGGTAAATGTCAATCGCTGTGAACCGGTGCAAGCCGGGCGCGATTTCAAGATCTTCAGGACGCTTCTAGCGGTGGTGCGGCGGCGGGGGAGGCGGCATCGTCGTGAGGTCCGGCGCCGCCTCCGGCCACACCAGCAGCACCGGGCAGGGCGCGTGGTCGACGACGAAGCGGGCGGCGGGACCGAGGCTGTGCGGGCCGAGCCGGGCCCGGTCGCCGTCCCGGGCCAGTACCAGCAGAGCGGCGCCCTCGCAGGCGGCCACCACCTCCCGCTCGACCCGCCCGGTCCGCTCCAGCCGGACGCAGGGCCGCCCCAGCCGCTCGGCCGCCGCCCCGAGGAGTTCGGCCGCCGTGCTGCCGCCCAGGTCCTCCAGCCGGGTGCCGGGGTCCCGCTCCGGCCGGCCGCGACCGAGCAGCCCGGCGAAGGCGCCGTGCGCCACCCCCGGCACGTCCGGCCCGCTGACGTGCAGCAGCACCACCTCGGACGCCGTCGGGGCGTACGCACGCACGGCGTCCACGCAGGCGGGCCAGGTGCCTTCCACCAGCCACACGATCACACGCATTCCGCTCCGCCTCCCTCGGTCGCACCCGACTTGTCTCACACGACCTGCAGCGAACCCCAGAGTGCCACCACGGCCAGGCCCAGCGCCGTCGGCACGGCGAGCAGCCCCAGCCGGGTGAACTCCCAGAGATCCACGTCGTGTTCGTGCTGGTGCACGATCCGCCGCCACAGCAGGGTCGCCAACGAGCCCGCGTACGTCAGATTCGGGCCGATGTTCACCCCGAGCAGCACCGCCAGCACGGCACCCGGCCCGGCCGGCGCGGTCAGCGGCAGCAGGACCAGCACGGCCGGCAGATTGTTGATCAGGTTGGCCAGCACGGCGGCCAGCGCGGCGATGCCCAGCAGCGCCGGGAGTCCCGTACCGCCGGGCAGGAGGTGACCGAGCGCGTCGGCGAGCCCGTTGTCCACCACCGCCCGCACCACGATGCCCAGCGCCAGCACGAACGCCAGGAAGCCCGGCGCCGCCGCCCGCACCACCGTCATGGGTGTCGCCCGCCGCCGCAGCAGGCCCCGCCCGGCGAGCACCAGCGCCCCCGCCGTCGCCGCCCACACCGGATCGACGCCGGCCGCGGACGCCACCACGAACCCCGCCAGCGTGCAGACCACGGTCACCAGCGCGAACAGCGGCAGCCCGGGCGGCTCGGCGGTCGGCCGGGGTCCCGGGGCCGCCGCCGACAGGTCGCGGGCGAAGAACCGTCGGAACACCGCGTACTCGGCGCCCACCGCCACCAGCCACGGCAGCGCCATCAGCGCGGCGAACCGGGTGAAACCCAGCCCGCTCGCGGTGAACGCCAGCAGGTTGGTCAGGTTGGACACCGGCAGTAGCAGCGACGCCGTGTTCGACAGATGGGTGCAGGCGTACACGTGCGGCTTGGGCCGTACCCCGGTGCGGGCGGCGGTGGCGAACACCACCGGCGTCAGCAGCACCACCGTCGCGTCCAGACTCAGCACGGCCGTGATCACCGACGCCAGTGCGAACACCGCCGTCAGCAACGGCACCGGCCGCCCGGCCGCCCGCCGGCCCATCCACGCCCCGCACGCCTCGAACAGCCCCTCGACGTCGCAGAAGTGGGCGAGGACCAGCACCGCGGCCAGGAACCCGACCACCGGACCCAGCCGTTCCGCCTCGGCCCGGGCGTGGTCCAGGGAGATCGCACCGGTGGCGACGGCGATCCCGGCGGCCGGAACGGCCAGCACCGCCTCCGGCCACCCGAAGGGCCGCACCACGGCCCAGGCGAGCACGGCGACGAGCAGGACGACGGACAGGGCCTCGGCCAGCGGGGTGTTCAGGGCTCGGCCCTCCGCGGAGTGATCGACTGGTGCGCGCCCCATGAAAACAGACGAAGGTGAGAGGGCTACGACGCCCGGGTGCCCGCCCCGCCCAGTAACTCCTCCCAGCCGCCGAGCGGGGACTGCCCGGGGCTCGGTGTGCGCGGCTTGCGCAGCACGGCCGGGTCCTGCGCACACGCGGGACGCGGCCAGGAAGAACCCCGCCGCCCGGGCAGGGGCGGCAGGGTCCGGATCAGGGGGGAGGGGGGCAGGCGGGTGGGTCAGGCGCCGGTGCCGGGGCTGAAGACGGTCAGGGAGACGGACGAGGAGTTGCCGGACACCGGCACCGGGCCGGCCGTCCACTTCACCTTCAGCTGGTCCCGCTCGTCGGGCGGGGTGACCAGGAGCGCGGCGGGTGACGCCGTCTTCGCACCGCTGATCTCCGGGTTGGAGAAGGACAGGCCCGCCCAGGCGCTGCCACCGGGCTTCAGCGTGACCGTGCCGGCCCGGCCCGCGAAACGCCGGGGGTCCGGGCCGAGCTGGCTGCCGGAGGCGTTCACGAACGCGGCGCCGGGATAGCCGTGCAGCGTGCAGGTCCGGGCGGACCTGTTGGTGAGCACGACGGGGAAGTTCTCCTGTCCGGCGCCCGGGTTGTTGCGGCCGACCGCGGCGCTCAGCTCGGAGGTGTGGCAGCGGGTGCTCGCGGCGCCGTCCACCGTGCCGGAACTGCCCGTGCTCGCGCCGCCGGTCTGCTTGGGCGAGGACGGCGTGGCGGACGGGACGGCCGCGCCCGGCGATGCGGGGGCGCTGCCGCCCGCGGGGTCCGTCGCACCCGTCGAGCCGTCCGACGCGGGCGAGGCGTTGCCCGGTACCTTCCGCGGCGCGCCGTTTCCGGTGTCGTCGCCGCAGGCGCTCAGGAGACCCAGCACGGCGACCGCGCTCCCGAGTACGGCCGCTCGACGCAAGGACTGGGAGGTGTACGCCATGTCTCTCAACACTCCTGGAGGTCGTGGCACGTGCCGGTGCGGCCGCGTGCCCACGGCGCCTCGTGCGCCGTCATGAGAGTCCGATGCACGCTCCGCGGGGAAAGTTCGCGGTCCGTGCGGTTTTTCCACCCGTTCTTCCCCTCCGGTTCCGCCACCCGTCAGGTGACCCGCAGGGAGCGGAGTATGCGGTCCGTGGCGTCGCTGTGGCCGGTCTGGCGTATCTGCACGTACAGCTGGGGCTCGGCCCCGCCGCTCGCCGGGCGCAGCGCGCCCTCGCTGATCGAGCCGCCGCCCGGGCAGTCGCTCCAGGTGCGGACGCGGCCCCGCCAGGCCGCACCGGCCCAGGTGCGGCCACCGGCGTAGTGGCAGCCGCTGTGGGTGAGGGCGTTCACCTTCGCCGTGACGTCTCCGTGCCCGCTCAGGCCGACGAACAGGCCGTCCACGTCCGCGCCCGGATCCGGCCACTTCGCGAGGTCGTCGGCAACCGCGAGTCCCGGCTCGTGCCCGGAGGCCAGACCGAGGGCCCCGGGGTCCCAGCCGGCGTCGCGCAGCTGGCCGCCCCAGCCGGAGGGCACCTCGGCCACGATCCGGCCCGTGGAGTCCTGCACCCGCAGCCCGTCGGGCGCGGAACCCGAGGGGGAGCGTCCGTGCAGCAGCGTCACCGTGCCGGCGGCGGCCGCGGCGGCGAGCACCGCGGCGACCGACAGCGTCAGGACGCCTGTCCTTTTCCGCACGCCGTCGAGCCGGCGCGGCCGCGGGGGCCCGGAGACCCGCGCGGCCAGCCGGTCCAGCTCGTCGGCGAACGCGTCGGCGCCGGGCCAGCGCCACTCCCGGTCCGGCTCCAGCGCCCGCATCAGGGCGCGCTGCACCTCGTCGGCGAGGTCCGGACGCAGCCGCCGCGGGGGTACCACCCTGCCGGGCGGGCCCGGCACCGTGCCGGTCACCAGCTCGTAGCCGACCGCGCCCAGGCCGTACACGTCGGCCCGGGCGTCGATGCCCGCGCCGGGCTCGGCCTGCTCCGGTGGCTGGTACCCGGCCGAGCCGGCCGCCAGGGTCAGCCCGGACGCCTGCGCCAGGCTCTTGGCCAGCCCCAGGTCGGCCAGCAGCACCCGGCGGGTGCCGTCGGGGGCGGTGCGCAGCAGCACGTTGCTCGGCTTGACGTCCCGGTGCACGATCCCCGCCTCGTGCAGCGCCGCCGCGCTCCGGGCGGCCAGCGCCGTCAGCCGCAACGCCTCGGGCACCGGCAGCGGGCCCTGCGCCAGCCGGTCGGCGAGGGTGCCCGCGTCGGCGTACTCCATGACGAAGTACGGCCTGCCGTCCGGCAGTTCACCGATGTCGTAGACCTGCACCACCCGGCCGGAGCCGGCCTTGCGCAACAGGCGCGCCTCGGACAGGAACCGGTCGCGCACGTCGAGGCGGTGCGACCAGTTCTCGGCGAGCACCTTGACCGCCACCTGAGCCTCGAGCTGGTCGTCGTGGGCCAGCCACACCGTGCCGAACGCGCCGGTGCCCAGGCGACGTTGCAGGCGATAGCGGCCGATCCGCCCGAGGGAGTGCATACCACTATCATGCCTGCTCGGAGATCGATTCGAAGGGGGACCCGCGGTGTACGACGCGGCGCTGACCGAAGACCTCGCCCGGCGCGCCGCGGCGGGCGACCCGGCGGCCCTCGACCGGCTGCTGGCCGAGGTCCGGCCCGAGGCGGTCCGGCGCTGCGGACGCTTCCTGCCCTGCCGGGAGGACGCGGAGGAGGCCGCGCAGGACGTGCTGCTGCAGATCGCCCGGCGGATCTCCACCTTCGAGGGCCGCAGCCGCTTCAGCACCTGGCTGTACACCGTCGTCGCCAACTGCGCCCGGCAGAAGTACCGCGAGCTGAAGCGGCGTGCCGCCGAACAGCCCGTCGTCCTCGAGCCCGCCCAGCACGTCGACCCGCGCACCACGAGCGTCATCGCGGGCTCCCGCGTGGACCTGCTGGAGGCGCTGGACCGGCTGGAGCGGGAGCACCCGCACCTGGTCGCGCCGCTGGTCTACCGCGACATCTGCCAGCTGGAGTACGCCGAGGCCGCCGAGCGCGTCGGCATCCCGCTGGGCACCCTGAAGTCCCGGCTGCACGAGGCCCGCAGGCAGGTACGGCCCTGGCTGTCCGCCTCCTGAGTCACCGGTACCGCCCACCGTCCCGCACCGCCGCACCGCCGCACCGCGCGGGCCCCGCGGGTCCTACGTGTCCTACGGTTCCTCCTCGAACAAGGTCAGCTCCGCCCAGATCGTCTTCCCCTCCGCCGTGTGCCGGCTGCCCCAGCGCTGGGTGAGCTGGGCGACCAGCAGCAGCCCCCGGCCGCCCTCGTCGAAGGTCTTGGCGCGGCGCAGGTGCGGGGCGGTGTGGCTGGTGTCGGACACCTCGCAGATCAGCGTGGCCGCGTTCTGGATCAACCGCAGCCGGATGGGGTGGGCGCCGTACCGGATGGCGTTGGTGACCAGCTCGCTGACCACCAGTTCCGCGGTGAACGCGAGCTCGCTCAGCGCCCAGCTGTCCAGCTGCCGGACCACCTGCTTGCGGATCGGGGCGACGAGCGCCGGGTCGGGCGGGATGTCCCAGGTGGCCACCTGGGAGGCGGGCAGTCCCTGGGTGCGGGCGAGCAGCAGCGCCACGTCGTCGGCCGAGCCGCCCGTGGGGAGCAGGGCGTCCAGGATGCGGTCGCAGGTCTCCTCCAGCGAGTCCGCGCAGCCGGCCAGGGTCTCGGTCAGCAGCCGGTGGCCGGCCTCGGCGTCCCGGTCCCGGGACTCGATCAGGCCGTTGGTGTACAGGGAGAGCACGCTGCCCTCGGGCAGGTCCAGTTCGGCGGACTCGAAGGGCAGCCCGCCCAGACCGAGCGGCGGACCGGCGGGCAGGTCGACCTGCCGGGGCACTCCGCCGGGCGGCAGCAGCACGGGCGCGGGGTGTCCGGCACGGGCCAGCGTGCAGCGGCGGGAGACCGGGTCGTACACCGCGTACAGGCAGGTCGCGCCGACCTCGCCGGTGCTGCCGCCCTCGCCGCCCGACTCCTCCGCCAGCCGGAGCACCAGGTCGTCGAGGTGGGTGAGCAGCTCGTCCGGGGCGAGGTCGATGTCGGCGAGGGTGCGCACCGCGGTGCGCAGCCGGCCCATGGTGGCCGAGGCCTGGATGCCGTGGCCGACGACGTCTCCGACGACCATGGCGACCCGCATCCCGGACAGCGGGATCACGTCGAACCAGTCGCCGCCCACGCCGGCCCGCGCCGCGGGCAGATAGCGGGACGCGGCCAGCAGGGCGGCCGTGCGCGGCAGTGAGCGCGGCAGCAGGCTGCGCTGGAGGGCGAGGGCGGTCTCGCGCTCGCGGGAGTAGCGGCGGGCGTTGTCGATGCAGACGGCGGCGCGGGCGGTGACCTCTTCCGCGAGCAGCACGTCGTCCGGGGTGAACGGGCCCGGCCGCCGGTACCGGCTGAACACCGCCACGCCCAGCGTCAGGCCGCGGGCCCGGATGGGCACGGACATCGAGGAGTGGATGCCGAGCTCCCGCACCCGCGCGGCGCGCTCCGGGTTCCAGGTGAGCCACTGCTCCAGGCCGCCGGAGGCCGTGGAGACGACGATCGTGCGGCCCGCCGCGATCGAGTCGCCCTGCGGGGAGGAGGCCGGGTAGAGGTCGGCCTGACCCGGCTTGGCCACCGCCTCCGGGGTGCCCGGCAGCAGGGACCGGTGCGCGACCCGGTGCAGCCGGACCGGCGCGGTGACCCGGGCGGGGGGCTCGCCGCCGTATTCCTGGGGGTCGAGCAGATCGATGGTGACGAAGTCGGCGAGGGCCGGCACGCACACGTCGGCCAGTTCCTGTGCCGTACGCGTGACGTCGAGGGTGGTGCCGATCTGGACGCTCGCCTCGTTGACCAGTTGCAGCCGTTCCCGGGCCAGGTAGCTGTCGGTGAAGTCGTGGGCGGCCAGACACACCCCGCGCACCCGCCCCGCGCCGTCGGTGACCGGGGCCATCCGGGCGAGCCACGCGTGCGCCCGGCTCTCGCCGCCGGTACGCATGTAGGTCTGCACGTCCAGCGGGCGGCCGGTGGTGAGCACCCGGAGCAGGTTCCGTTCCAGGTCGTGGCTCTGCGGCCGCCCGCCTATCTCCGAGAGCCTGAGTCCCCGGACGCGACGTACGGGCAGGCCGACGACCTCGGCCATCGCGTCGTTCATGGTGCGCAGGCGCAGCCGCTCGTCGTAGACCGCGATGGCGCACGGCGCCTGGACGAGCTCGGCGTCGGCCAGCGGGTCGTCCGGTGCGGCGCCGTCGCACTCCAAGGGGGTGACCACGAGCCAGCCGTCGGGGCGGCCGTCCAGCGCCGGCCGGCGGTGGGCGAGCAGCCACACCGACACCGTGTGGCCGTCACGGTGGCGCAGGTCGAGCGTGCCGTCCCAGCGCAGGTCCCCGGGTTCGGGCGGTACGCCGTCGCCGGCCAGCAGGTTCGCGCCGGGTCGGCCCACGACCTCCGCGGCGGCCCACCCCAGCAGCCGGCGCGCGCCGCCGTTCCACTCGACGAGCGTGCCTGTGTCGTCGACGACAGCCCGCGCCGTCGCGGCGTCGTCGAACGGGTACACCGGGCTCATCGTCGGCACTTCCTCGCGCACACTCACAGTGAACAGGTGCGTCACCTGGGCTTCCAGCGTAGTGCGTCCCGTTCCCGCGCGAACTCCGGCCCGGTCACCATGCAACGCCCCTCGTCAAGAGCGGTTTCCGGCCGACCTGGTGCCCGGGGCAGGAGGACGGTCCCGCACCCTTGACGTACGTGTGTGGCTCCCCGTCAGAATCTGTTCGTTCACGATCAGTTGTGAGTACTTCTGGGCCCTACTGAGGGAGAGCCGCCATGACGGTCACTCGCCGATCGGTTCTGGTCGCCGCCACGGCGGCCCCGACGGCCGGAGCGCTCCTCGGCGCTCCGGCCGCCCGGGCCGCCGAGGCCTCCGGCACCGCCGAGGCATCCGCCACCGCCGCGGGGCGGCACACCGTCCCCCTGCGGGGCGGCTGGCGCTTCGCACTGGCCGACCCGGACGGGACCACCGACCCGACCGGCGCGTACGCGAACGCCGCCGACCCCGGGTACGACGACTCCGCCTGGCGCGAGGTCGCGGTACCCCACGACTGGAGCATCGAGCAGACCCCGACCACCGGGCACGGCACGACCAGCGGGACCGGCTTCTTCCCCGGCGGCCTCGGCTGGTACCGCCTCGCCTTCACCCTGCCGCCGGCCTGGGCGGGCAAGCGGATCTCGGTGGAGTTCGACGGCGTCTACATGGACTCCTACGTGTACTGCAACGGCACCCAGGCCGGCCGCCACCCGTACGGGTACACCGGCTTCGCCCTCGATCTGACCGGCCTGGTGCACACCGACGGCACCACGGAGAACGTCATCGCCGTCAAGGTCCAGAACCAGCTGCCGAGCAGCCGCTGGTACTCGGGCAGCGGCATCTACCGCGAGGCCCGGCTGGTGGTGACCGAGCCCGTCCACGTGGCCCGCTGGGGCACGTACGTGACCACGCCGGACATCACCGCCGAGCGGGCCGTCGTGCGGGTGCGGACCGACGTGGTGAACGAGACCGGCGAGGGCACGGACGTCCAGGTCCGCTCACGGATCCTCGACCCCGGCGGACACCAGGTCGCGGTCACGTCCTCCACGGTGGCCGTCTCCGGCACGGCCACCGAGACCCACGAGCTCACCGTCGCCCGTCCCCGCCTGTGGGACTTCGCCACCCCGCACCGCTACACCGTGGTGACCGAACTCCGCACCGCCGGCCGCACCACCGACACCCACCGCACCACCTTCGGCATCCGCTCCTTCCGCTTCGACCCCGACGAGGGCTTCTCCCTCAACGGCACGCACACCAAGATCAAGGGCGTCGACCTCCACCACGACCAGGGCGCCCTCGGCGCGGCGATCAGCATCGACGCGGTGCGCCGCCAGATGACCATCATGAAGTCGATGGGCGTCAACGCCTTCCGCACCTCGCACAACCCGCCCTCGCCGCAGATGATCGAGGTCTGCGAGGAACTGGGCATCGTGATGATGGTGGAGGCCTTCGACTGCTGGAGGACCGGGAAGACCAGGTACGACTACGGCCGGTTCTTCGACGAGTGGTGCGAGAAGGACGCCACCGAGATGGTCCTCGCGGCCCGGAACTCGCCCGCCGTGGTGCTGTGGTCGATCGGCAACGAGATCCCGGACTCCACCTCCACCGCCGGCCTCGCCATGGCCGACCGGATCATCGGCGCGATCAGGGCGGCGGACGACACCCGGCCGCTCGTCATCGGCTCGGACAAGTACCGCGGCGTGCCCGCCGCCGGCTCCGCCGCCGACCTCATGCTGGCCAAGCTGGACGGCCTCGGCCTCAACTACAACACCGCCAAGTCGGTGGACGCGCTGCACGCCAGGTACCCCAAGCTGTTCCTGTTCGAGTCCGAGTCCTCGTCCGAGACCTCGACCCGCGGCAGCTACCAGGAGCCCGAGCACCTCAACACCGGCGAGAACCACACACCGGGCCGGCGGGAGGTCTCCTCCTACGACAACAACCTCGCCTCCTGGACGATGAGCGGCGAGTACGGCCACAAGAAGGACCGGGACCGCAAGTGGTTCGCCGGGCAGTTCCTGTGGTCGGGCATCGACTACATCGGCGAGCCCACCCCGTACGACGTCTTCCCGGTCAAGGCGTCCTTCTTCGGCGCGGTCGACACCGCAGGCTTCCCCAAGGACATGTACCACCTGTTCCGCAGCCAGTGGACGGACGAACCGATGGTGCACCTGCTGCCGATGACCTGGAACCACGCGCCGGGGGACACGGTGGAGGTGTGGGCGTACGCCAACGTGCCCTCCGTCGAGCTGTTCCTCAACGGAAGATCACTGGGCGTGCGGGAATTCGACACCAAGAAGACCACCGACGGCCGCACCTATCTGGAGACCACCGAGGCCACCGGCGACGACAAGACCTTCACCGGCGGCCCCTACCCGGGCAGTTACACCAGCCCCAACGGCAGCGCGGGCAAGCTGCACCTGACCTGGAAGGTGCCGTACGCGCCCGGCGAGCTGAAGGCCGTGGCCCGGCGGGACGGCAAGGCGGTCGCCACCGACGTGCTGCGCACGGCCGGCGCCCC
>NZ_JBEXLP010000146.1:0-11186 GCF_040610035.1 Streptomyces sp. NPDC004542 | reverse complement strand
GGCAGGCGGAGGCACCGCTGGCCGACGCGGTGCGGGCGGCCGGGGTGCCGGGGCTGGCGCCCGTGGTGCGGGTGGGCCTTCGAAGGTCACGCCCCCGTCCCGTGGCGTCCGGTCCTGGCCGGACCGCTGTGCGAGACCGCCGCGTAGCGGTCTCTTCGCAACCGATGCCTAGCCGAACTGCTGCTCGAGGTCCTTGAGCTTGCGCTCCAGGGAGTCCAGGCGCGGCAGCGCCATGGTGTCGTCCTCCGCGGTCAGGTCCACCGTCAGGGGGTCAGACCCTTTGCGGACCGGCTGGAGGGAGGGCCGTGAGGGTACCGGCAACTGTTCCGCGGATATGACAGGCTCCGCGGTGAGCTCGCCGGCGGGCTGGCCGGAGCCGCGCTCCACCGCCTGCACCTCCACCTGACGGCCGCCGCGCCCGACGAAGCCCCGGTGACCGCGGCTTATCGCCTTCAGCTGGGCGCGCTCCACTCGCTGCTGGTCCCGCCGGCGCTGACGCGTCACTTCCTTCTGGCGCTTGTCCTCGCGGACCTCCTCGACCGCCTCGTCCAGGCTGCGCACGTTCTCCAGCAGCATCAGCGACCAGGCCTTGTAGGTCTCACGGGGAGCCCGCAGCCAGCGGACGACACGGATCTGCGGCAGCGGACGCGGCACCAGGCCCTGCTCGCGCAGCGCGGCCCGGCGGGTCTGCTTCAGAGCGCGGTCGAACAGCACGGCCGCCGACAGCGACATGCCGGAGAAGAACTGCGGGGCGCCCGCGTGGCCCATGCCCCGGGGCGCGTGCACCCAGTTGAACCAGGCGGCCGCGCCGGCGAACGTCCACACGAGGATGCGGGAGCCGAGCGCCGCGTCACCGTGGCTGGCCTCGCGCACCGCGAGTACGGAGCAGAACATCGCCGCGCCGTCCAGGCCGAACGGGACCAGGTACTCCCAGCCGTCGGTCAGGCCGAGGTTCTGCTGGCCGAAGCCGACCAGGCCGTGGAAGGAGAGCGCGGCGGCGACCGCCGCGCAGCAGAACAGAAGGACGTAGGAGGCGGTGCCGTAGATGGCCTCCTTGCGCCTGCGGCGCTCCTCGCTGCGCTCCCACGAGTCGTCCGCGCTCGCGTTCTCCCCGGAGGAGCGCTTGCCGCGCGCGAGCACCGCCACCGCCGCCAGCACGCCCAGGAGCAGTACGGCGCCCGGAAGCAACCAGTTCAGCGATATGTCGGTCAGTCTCATCTGGGGTCCCTTGCATTGGGATAGGGCGTAACGCCCGCCATAGTGACCCAACCCCACCGGCCCTCAGGGGGTTTCGGGGCAAGAGGCCGCCAAGGAAGTGCAAGGGGATGCCCAGGGCGGCGTTCTGCTCGAACTGCCGCTTGAGGGGCGGGAGTTGAGTTCGAATAAGAGTACCCGTACGGATGGTTCCTCGGAAAGTTCCCGCGACGGGTGAGGAAGTGGTGAATCTCCTGTCGCCGAGCGGACGCTCCGATCGCCGTGATCTTAGTGCACGCGGAGCCCTCTTCGCTCCTGAGGGTGCCTCAAACGGCTCCGGTGGCCGTCAGTCCGGCGACACGGTCGTTGTCGCAGGTGCGCGGACAGGTGGCGCAGGTGTCCTCGGGGCGGACCGTGTAGAACATGCAGCAGCTCGCCCGGTCCCGGGTGGGCAGCGGCTCGCCGTCCGGTCCGGTGAGGGTGCGGAAGGCGGCGGAGCCGACGTACGGCCGGGTCGCACCCGGCAGCAGCAGCTCCAGCTCCCGCACGGCCCGCTCCTGTTCGCCGAGCAGGTGGGCGACGTACCACAGCCCCTCGACCAGTTCATCGGTCGCCATGCCCCACAGCGCCCGCCCGCGCCGCCGCATCCGCGGCCCGAATCCGGCCAGTACGGGTTCCAGGTGCTCGGCCACCGCCGTGCGCACCCGGTCCCGCAGCGCCTCCTCGTCCGGCACCACGACCGCGCCGGGATGCGCCGCCGCCGGGTCGCCGGGGAGGCAGGCGAAGGAGGCGGCGCGCACGGCCATGCGGCCGGCGGTGCGGTCGTACGCGACCTCGGTCACGGGCAGGCGCGGCACCCGTCGGCGCAGGAACCACGGCACGGTGACCAGCAGGCAGGCGGGCCAGGCGTAGCGGTGCAGGCCGAAGCTCGCCACCACGTCCGGCCGGGCCCGCTGTCCGTAGTCGCGCAGCACCTGCGCCTCGTCCCAGGCCAGGAAGCCCGCGAGCTCCGCCCCGCCCTTTGCGAGCGACGCGGCCCGGACCCAGTCGCCGCCGCGCGGAGCGGGGTCCTCGGGGCCCAGCTCCGTGACGGCCAGGCCCGGGTAGGCCTCGGTGAGGCAGGCGTAGGCGCCGGAGAGGGGTGAGGCCGGGACGGGCATGGGACACCACCGATCGAATGGCGAACAAGGTAAGGCTTACCTTACTCATTGTGGCGGGAAGTTTGAACTGCCGCCCGGTGCGCCTAAGGTGCTTGACGGACGAGTAGCAACCCGTCGTAATGACCCCAAGTGCCGACAAGCCGGAGGAGGACCCCGTGAAGCAGGGCGTGCAGGACTCCGGCGTCCGGGTGCCCCCGCAGTCCCGGGAGCGGGGCGCGGACCGTCAGCGGGGCGCCCCGGCCTCGCCGGCCGCCCGGGGCGAGCACACGCACGGCGAGCCGCCCGTCCTGGACCCCCGTCCCGCCGTCCAGCGGTCCTCGGTCCGCGGCCAGATCCTCGACGCCCTGCGCCACGCGCTGGTGCTGGGCGACCTGAAGCCCGGCGAGGTGTACTCCGGGCCCGCCCTCGGGGAACGGTTCGGGGTATCCGCGACGCCCGTGCGGGAGGCCATGCAGCAGCTCGCGCTCGAGGGCGCGGTGGAGGTCGTGCCCAACCGGGGCTTCCGGGTCGTGGAGCGGGGCGCGCGGGAACTCGCCGAACTCGCCGAGGTGCGCGCGCTGATCGAGGTGCCGGTGATGCTGCGGCTCGCCCGTACGTTGCCCGCGGAACGCTGGGCCGAGCTCAGGCCGCTGGCCGAGGACACGGTCCGCGCGGCGTCCTCCGGCTGCCGGGCGGCGTACGCGGAGTCCGACCTGGCCTTCCACCGTGCGGTGCTGGGCCTGTCCGGCAACGAGCAGCTCGTCCGGTTCGCGGAGGACCTGCACCGGCGGTCCCAGCGGCCCCCGGTCGGCGGCCCCGCCCGCCCCGCCCGCGCCGACCTCGTGGCGGACGCGGCGGAGCACACGGCCCTGCTGGACGCCCTGATCGCCCGCGATCTGACCGTCGTCCGGTCCCTGGCGGGGGAACACTTCACGGGCGCCGGCTGAAGAGCCCCACGGGCCCGGATGCGCGGTGCCGCACCGTGCGGAGCCGTCGTGCGGGATGCCCCGGCGTCGCAGCCGCCGGCGCGCCGAACGCCGGCGACCGGCGCCTGCCGGGATGGCTCCCGCGGTGCACCAGCCCCGGCGCCGGGCGGTGGCCGGGGTGTGCGGTGTCGTGGCGGTCAGGAGCCGTCGTTCGCGGTCTTGGAGTAGCCGTCGTGCCAGGCCGCCTTCGCGCCGGAGTCGCCGATGCGGTAGACGTCGATGACCGCGCCCGTGGCCACGGCCAGCGACAGCACCGCCACGGCGATCCGCACGGGCATGGCCGTCCAGCGGCCGGTGCTCGCCGGAGCCGTCTGCGCCGTGCCGGTTACGGCCGCGGCGGCCGTCTTCCGGGTCGCCCACCACACGACCATCGCCAGGACGAAGAGACCCAGCGCCCACGGCAGCAGCCCGTCACCCAGTTCGGCGTGCCGCCGCACCAGTGCATCGCTGTCGACGTGCCGTTCCAGCCACTCGCCCGCCTCCGTGGTCAGCGGCACGCTGACGAGCGAGACGAGGGCGAGTACCGGCAGCAGCGGGCCGAGGCGTCTGGCGGCCCGTGGCCACACCGCGGCCGCCACCAGGGCCAGCGCGGTCAGTGGGACCAGGACGACGACGACATGGACGAGCAGGATGTGCGCGGGCAGGCCGTTGATAAGGCTCATGGGGGGTTCCTCCGCTGGTCGGGCGCGCCAGCCTGGCACAGGAACCTCTCAGTTTCCTCTGGGGCACCGCTCAAGCCGTGGCCACTCCTGGCGCGGGCGGGGCCAGGTGCCGCGCCAGCCACGTGGGCACCCCCCCGAGCAGCCGGAACAACCGCCGCGCCTCCTCCCTCAGCCGGGACGCCTCGGGCTCGGTCTCGGTGTCGGCCAGGGACGCCAGGGCCGGGGCCGTGCCGACCAGGTAGCCGAGTTCCTCACGGATGCGCAGCGACTCGGCGAAGCCGTGCCGCGCCTCCGCCAACTCCCCGTCCCGCAGGGACAGTCCGGCCAGATGCCGCCAGGTGCAGGACAGCAGCAGCGGATCGGAGTGGGCGGCGGCGCCCGCGTGGGCGCGGCGGTAAGCGGCACGGGCCGCCTGCGGGGAGCGGGCCAGGTTCTCGGCGAGCAGCCCCCGCCGGAAGTCCAGCAGCGCCCGGCCCGGAGCGTCCGGCACGATCAGCGCGGCGGCCCGTCCGAGCGCGGCCCGCGCCTCGTCGGCCCGGTCGCGCACCCTGTGCAGCGTGGCCGCGTAGGCGAGCTGTCCGCGCTCGCAGGCGGCGGCCCCCCGTTCCTCGTCGTCGCGCGCCAGCGCCTCCGCGGTGCGCAGCGCGTCCTCGGCCTCCTCCCACCCCCGCTCGGTGTACAGGCACCGTTCGACGAGCAGCGCGGCCCGCTGCAGCGCGGCGGCCGCGGTCTCCGGCGGGAGCAGGGCCGCCGCGTCGGCCCAGCAGGCCCGCGAGCGCAACCGCCATACCGCGGTCTGGAGAGGATCGTCACCGGCGGTCGTTCCGTTACCAGACATGGCGGAATACGCCACGTTGCCCTCCCCGAGCACGCCATCGAGCCTGTGAGTGGTGGCGGCATTCCAGCACCCATCACGGGGCCGGGCCAAGGGGCTGGGTGAAACTTTTCACAAAGTGACGGGAGTGATCGGCTCCGGGACCGCTCTGCGCGGTCAGCTCATCCGCAGCGCCAGGAAGAAGTCGAGCTTGTCCTCCAGCCGGGACAGATCACGCCCCGTCAACTGCTCGATCCGGCCCACCCGGTACCGCAGCGTGTTGACGTGCAGGTGCAGTCGCGTGGCGCACCGCGTCCAGGAGCCGTCGCAGTCGAGGAAGGCCTCCAGCGTCGGGATCAGCTCGGCCCGGTGCCGGCGGTCGTACTCCCGCAGCGGGTCCAGCAGCCGCGCGGTGAAGGCCCGGCGGACGTCGTCCGGGACGAAGGGGAGCAGCAGCACGTGCGAGGCCAGTTCCTGGTGGCCCGCCGCGCACACCCGGCCCGGCCGCGCCGCTGCCACCCGCCGTGCGTGCCGCGCCTCCTCCAGCGCCCCGCGCAGTCCCTCCGCCGAGTGCACGGCCGCGCTGACGCCGAGCGTGACCCGCCCGTCGTCGTCGAGCCCGGCCGACAGCGGGTCCCGTACCGACTCCAGGAGCGCGTCGGCGAGTATGCCCGCCTCCGATCCGTCGTGCTCGGCGGAGACCGCCGGGAGCGGCACCAGCGCGACGGCCTCGTCACCGGTGTGCGCGACGGCGATCCGGTCGGACGGCTCGGGGCCGGTCGCCCGCGGGTCCACCAGGATCTCCTCCAGCAGCGACTGCGCCACCGGACCGCCCTCGACCTCCCCGCCCTGCCACTCGACCCGGGCCACCACCACCTGCCAGTGCGGGGCCGCGCCGAGGCCGGGCAGCAGGACCGGCGCCGCGACCCTCAGACGGGCGGCGATCTCGGCGGGCGCCGCGCCCGTCTGCACCAGTTCCAGGACCTCCTGGGCGAGCCGTCGCCGGACCGTGCGGGCCGCGTCCCGCCGGTCCCGCTCCACCGCGATCAGCTGGGTGACGCCCTGCAGCAGGTCGAGGCGCTCCCCGGGCCAGTCCCCGGCGTCGGCCTCGACGGCCAGCAGCCAGTCCGACAGCACCGTCTCGCGCACGTCCCGGGCGGCCTGCGGGGAGCGGCCCGCCCCTGCCGCCGGGCGGTGCCCCCAGCCGCGGACCGGGAAGAGGGAGTACACCGTGGACCCCAGCGTGAGCCGGTGCGGCCCCTGGCGGCCGCCGCGCACGGCGGCCAGGTGCTCGGCGGCCAGCCGGGCGCACACCTCGGCGGCCGGCGCCGGGCCCGCCGCCTTGGGGCCGGCGATGAGGCGCCCGGCCGGCGACAGCACCCAGGCACGCAGGTCGAGGTCCGAGCCGAGCAGGTCCAGGACGACGTCCGGGCCGCCGCCGGCCGGTCCGGAGGTCATCATCCGGCGGTGCCGGTCCACCACGGCCGCGAGGTCCCCGGCCCGCTCGCCGGAGACCTGCCGCACGACGTGCTCGGTGATCGTGGCGAAGGCCACCGACTCGTGCACGGCGAACAGCGGCAGCCGGTGCCGCGCGCAGGCCACGACGAGGTCGTCCGGGACGTTCCCGAGCTCGGCCTCGCCGGCGGCGAGCGCACTCACGCCGGCCTGCACCAGGATCCGTACGAACGGCTCGGAGTCCGCGGCGTCCCGGCGCCAGGCCAGACCGGTCAGCACCAGTTCCCCGCCGGAGAGGTAGCGGCTGGGGTCGCGCAGGTCGGTGGTCATCACGCCCCGGACGGTGCGGTCCAGCTCGCCCTCGCCGCCGAGCAGCCTGAGGCCCAGCGCGTCGGTGTCCAGCAGTGCGCGCAGCCGCATTCTCGTCCGCCGTTCTCTGTCTCGAAATCTACGATGGTCGAGGAGGTCCCCGTGGGGCACGGGCCTGGTGACGTTTCCCCGGAAAAACGAAGAGGTTACGGAGAGCCTCCGTTCATACGAATCTACAAGATGCCCGCCCTGGCCAGCCAACTCCTTCATGGTTTCCGTGACTGACCCCGTCGGAGCACAGCGCGGTGTACTGATCCCGTTCAGCGTGAACACCACATGAACGAGCCGGGCCCGCCGCACCCGATCTGGCTCGAACCGTATGACCTCGAGACCAGGAGGAGAGCCGGTCATGGACTTCCTTCGCCCCGCCAGCTGGGAGGAGGCGCTCGCCGCGAAGGCCGAGCACCCCACCGCTGTGCCGATCGCGGGCGGCACCGACGTGATGGTCGAGATCAACTTCGACCACCGCCGGCCCGAGTACCTGCTGGATCTGAACCGCGTCGGCGACCTCTACGAGTGGGAGGCCGGCGAGGACACCGTGCGCCTGGGGGCCTCGGTGCCCTACACGAAGATCATGGAGAACCTGCGCGCCGAGCTGCCCGGCCTGGCCCTCGCCTCGCACACGGTCGCCTCACCGCAGATCCGCAACCGCGGCGGCGTCGGCGGCAACCTCGGCACCGCCTCCCCGGCCGGCGACGCCCATCCCGCGCTGCTCGCGGCGGGCGCCGAGGTCGAGGCCGAGTCCGTGCGCGGCTCCCGGCTGATCCCGATCGACGAGTTCTACACCGGCGTGAAGCGCAACGCCCTGGCACCCGACGAGCTGATCCGCGCGGTGCGGGTGAAGAAGGCCGACGGCCCCCAGCAGTACTCCAAGGTCGGCACCCGCAACGCCATGGTCATCGCCGTGTGCGCCTTCGGGCTGGCCCTGCACCCCGGGACGCGGACCGTCCGCACCGGCATCGGCTCGGCCGCGCCCACCCCGGTCCGCGCGAAGACCGCCGAGGACTTCCTGAACGCGGCGCTCGACGAGGGCGGCTTCTGGGACAACGGAAAGATCATCACCCCGTCGGTCGCCAAGCGGTTCGCGGACCTGTGCGCCGCCGCCTGCAACCCGATCGACGACGTCCGGGGCACCGCGAGCTACCGCCGCCACGCGGTCGGCGTGATGGCGCGCCGCACGCTCACCTGGACCTGGGAGTCGTACCGCGGCACCCGCCGCGCCTCGGAGGGAGTCGCGTAATGCGTGTCCACTTCACCGTCAACGGACGCCCGCGGGAAGCCGACGACGTGTGGGAGGGCGAGTCCCTGCTGTACGTGCTGCGCGAGCGCCTCGGCCTGCCCGGCTCCAAGAACGCCTGCGAGCAGGGGGAGTGCGGGTCCTGCACGGTCCGGCTGGACGGCGTGCCCGTGTGCTCCTGTCTGGTGGCGGCCGGCCAGGTGGAGGGCCGGGACGTCGTCACGGTCGAAGGGCTGGCCGAACTCGCCGGGCAGCGTGCCGGCGGTACGCCGCGGGCCGGGGGCACCGGCTCCCGGACCGGCGAGGGGAGCGGACTCTCCCCGGTCCAGCAGGCCTTCATCGACGCCGGCGCCGTCCAGTGCGGCTTCTGCACCCCGGGCCTGCTGGTCGCCGCCGACGAGATGCTCGAGCGCAACCCGGACCCGACCGACGAGGACATCCGCGAGGCCCTGTCGGGCAACCTGTGCCGCTGCACGGGCTACGAGAAGATCATGGACGCGGTCCGCCTGGCGGCCGCCCGGCAGTCAGAGGCGGTCTGACCCCCATGCCCACCAACGGCGCTCCCACCAAGCTCACCCAGGGCACCCGGACCAAGGGCGGCATCGGCGAGTCCACGCTCCGCCCCGACGGCACCCTCAAGGTCACCGGCGAGTTCGCGTACTCGTCCGACATGTGGCACGAGGACATGCTCTGGGGACAGATCCTGCGCTCCCCGGTCGCCCACGCCGACATCGTCTCGATCGACACGGGCGAGGCCCTCGCGACACCGGGCGTGTACGCCGTGATGACGTACGACGACCTGCCCGCCGACGTGAAGCACTACGGCCTGGAGATCCAGGACACCCCGGTCCTCGCCCACGGCAAGGTGCGCCACCACGGCGAGCCGGTCGCGATCGTCGCCGCCGACCACCCGGAGACCGCGCGCCGGGCCGCCGCCAAGATCAAGGTCGACTACCGCGAGCTGCCGGTCATCACCGACGAGGCCTCCGCGACGGCCCCGGACGCGGTCCTCGTCCACGACAGGCGCACCGACGGCCACCTGCGCCACGTCCCGCACCCGAACATCCTGCACCGCCAGCCGATCATCCGCGGTGACGCGGACGCGGCGGCGAGGAGGGCGGACGTGATCGTCCGGGGCGAGTACACCTTCGGCATGCAGGACCAGGCCTTCCTCGGCCCCGAGTCCGGCCTCGCCGTGCCGGAGGAGGACGGCGGCGTCCACCTGTACATCGCCACCCAGTGGCTCCACTCCGACCTGCGCCAGATGGCGCCCGTCCTCGGCCTGCCCGAGGAGAAGGTGCGCATGACGCTGGCCGGTGTCGGCGGCGCGTTCGGCGGCCGTGAGGACCTGTCGATGCAGATCCACGCCTGTCTGCTGGCGCTGCGCACCGGCAAGCCGGTGAAGATCGTCTACAACCGCTTCGAGTCCTTCTTCGGCCACGTCCACCGCCACCCCGCCCGGCTGTCCTACGAGCACGGCGCGACACGGGACGGCAGGCTCACCCACGTCAGGTGCCGCATCGTCCTGGACGGCGGCGCGTACGCCTCCGCCTCCCCGGCCGTGGTCGGCAACGCCGCCTCCCTCGGCGTCGGCCCCTACCGGGTCGACGACGTCGACATCGAGGCCGTCGCGCTGTACACCAACAACCCGCCCTGCGGCGCCATGCGCGGCTTCGGCGCGGTCCAGGCGTGCTTCGCCTACGAGGCGCAGATGGACAAGCTGGCGAAGGAGCTCGGCATCGACCCGGTGGAGCTGCGGCAGCTCAACGCCATGGAGCAGGGCACGCTCATGCCCACGGGCCAGCGGGTGGACTCGCCCGCCCCGGTCGCCGAACTCCTGCGCCGCGTCAAGGCGATGCCCATGCCGCCGGAGCGGCAGTGGGAGAGCAGCGAGGGCGCCGACGTACGGCAGCTGCCCGGCGGGCTGTCCAACACCACGCACGGAGAGGGCGTCGTACGCGGCGTGGGCTACGCGGTCGGCATCAAGAACGTCGGCTTTTCCGAGGGCTTCGACGACTACTCCACCGCCCGGGTCCGTCTGGAGGTCGTCGCGGGCGAACCGGTCGCCGTCGTGCACACCGCGATGGCGGAGGTCGGCCAGGGCGGCGTCACGGTCCACGCGCAGATCGCCCGCACCGAGCTGGGCGTCTCCCAGGTGACCATCCGTCCGGCCGACACACGGGTGGGCAGCGCCGGTTCGACCTCCGCGTCGCGTCAGACGTACGTCACGGGTGGCGCCGTCCGTAACTCCTGCGAGCTGGTGCGCGAGAAGGTACTCCAGCTCGGCCGGCGCAGGTTCGGCACGTACCACCCCGCCTGGGCCGGTGCCGAGCTGCTCCTCGAGGGCGGCAAGGTCGTGACCGACGCGGGCGAGGTCCTCGCCGACCTGGTGGACGTGCTGGAGGGGGAGGCCGTCGAGGTCGAGGCCGAGTGGCGGCACCGCCCGACCGAGCCCTTCGACCCGCGCACCGGCCAGGGCAACGGCCACGTCCAGTACTCCTTCGCCGCGCACCGCGCCGTCGTCGAGGTCGACACCGACCTCGGCCTGGTCAAGGTCGTCGAGCTGGCCTGCGCGCAGGACGTCGGCAAGGCGCTCAACCCGCTGTCCGTCATCGGCCAGATCCAGGGCGGTACCACCCAGGGCCTGGGCATCGCGGTGATGGAGGAGATCGTCGTCGACCCGAGGACGGCGAAGGTCCGCAACCCCTCCTTCACGGACTACCTGATCCCCACCATCCTCGACACCCCGACCATCCCGGTCGACGTCCTCGAACTCGCCGACGACCACGCGCCGTACGGGCTGCGCGGCGTCGGCGAGGCCCCGACCCTGTCGTCGACCCCGGCCGTCCTCGCGGCGATCCGGGACGCCACCGGGCTGGAGCTGAACCGCACGCCGGTCCGGCCGGAACACCTCACCGGAACCGCCTGACCCCGGGGGACCCCGACGTCACCCGGGCCGATCGGAACGCTGCTGAGGAGATCCGAGATGCTGGACATCGCCGAGGAACTGAACCGGTGGGTCGAGCAGGGCCGTGACTTCGCCGTCGCCACCGTGGTGGCCGTGGGCGGCAGCGCGCCGCGCCGGCCCGGCGCCGCCCTCGCCGTGGACGCCGGCGGAACGGCGATCGGCTCAGTCTCCGGCGGCTGTGTGGAGGGCGCGGTGTACGAGCTGTGCCGGCAGGCCCTCGAGGACGGCCGGTCCGTGCTCGAGCGCTTCGGGTACAGCGACGAGGACGCCTTCGCCGCCGGGCTGACCTGCGGCGGCGTCATCGATGTCCTGGTCACGCCGGTCCGGTCGGGCGACCCCGCCCGGCCGGTGGTCGCCGCCGC
>NZ_JBEXLP010000145.1:0-11204 GCF_040610035.1 Streptomyces sp. NPDC004542 | reverse complement strand
TTTGGGGCCCTTTCTTTTTTTTCGTGGTCTTGGGGGGGGGGCGCCCCGCCCCCGCGGCCGCCCCCCGCCTATCCAGCCCCACCCCCGGCGGGGGGGCCCCCCCCCCCCCCCGCCCCGCCTCACCCGCCCTGAGCCCCGCCCTCGTCGAGGGGACTCCATCGCGTACCTCACTCTGGAGCGGACCGCCGAAGACCCCGAAACAGAACCCCGGTTCCGGCTGGGAGCCGTCGGCTATGGCCCGGCCGGCGCCGATCTCGCCGAGCGGATCTGCGCGCAGATCCGCGCCTGGAGCCCGGCCCGGACCGCCGAACCCGTCGTCACGGCCTACCCCGCGGACACACCGGACAGCGACCTCGCCGACGGAGCCGTGATCGACCGGCCCTCCGTGCGGCTCGTCATCGCCTACTGATCCTGACGCCGGTGGGCGTGGCCGTTGGCAGGTGCGGCCGTGCCCGCCGAAGCGAGAACAGGGCGGCGTTGGAACACAGGGGTCAGCCTTGCGCGAGGTTCGCCTCACAGTCGGTGCACCGCCGCACGGCCCGTCGCCTCGGGTTGCCCGCGGTGGCGGTCGCGGGAGAAGCACTGCTCAACCGCTCCCAGAGGCCGGGAGGAGGATTCGGGATCCACCCCCAGCGCGGCGGCTGTACGTCGTCCTCGGTCATGTGGTCGCACCATCCGGGCCTGTGCGCGACCTGCTTCGGGGAGATCAGGATCGTCTCCTCCGGATGAGTACGCCACTCCGTCCTCAACGCACTCACCGAACGCGGAGGCGCCGACGCAGACGAGCCCGGCGGACACTCACATCCGAGCCCGATGACGATCTTGCCGCCGCACTCGTCGCAGCGCTCTATTTCCACTGGCCGCGTACCGCCCTCACAACGTGCCGGAGTCGACCCGGTAGACGATCTTCCCGTCGAACTCGGCGAAACCGAGTGACTTGTAGAAGGCCCGTGCCCCCGGGTTGTCACTGTCGGTCATCCATTCCACGCGGCTGCACCCGGGGCGCGCTGCGGCGATGGCACGGAGTTCGTCCATGAGGCGGGCACCAATGCCCTGCCGTCGGAGCGTGCCACGAACGTACAGCTCCTTGAGGAACAGGGAGTGCGAGGAGCCGGCGGCCGGCCAGAGGAACGAGTAGGCGGCGAGTCCGATGATGTCCCCGGTCTCATCCTCGACGAGCAGCGCGGAGGCCAGCGGCGGCGAGCCGAACAGCGCCTCCTCGACCTGGGTGCGGCGTTCCTCCAGCGGCTGGATACCGGTGTCGGTCGCCCCGTAGAACCGCTCGATCTCCTCGATCAGCTCGGCCACGGCCGGGACGTCCCGCTTCTCCGCGGGACGGATCGTCACGGTCATCGGCGCCTCCTGTCCTTCCTCGATTGCTTCGGTCGCTGCTGCACTCGTTCGTTCCAACGCGTGATCCCCTCCTGGCGGTACGGCACACGCGTCTACGGCGGCGAGGCGGCCTGCGGATACGGGTCCCAGCCGTGCTGCCGCAGGGAGCCCTGGACGTGCCGGATGAGGTACTCCAGGTCCGCGCAGTAGACAGACGGGTTCCGGTAGCCCTGGGCTTCGCTGAAGCGGTGTGGGAGGTAGCCACCACCCGGCGAGCGCCTCGCCGGCCTGTACCGGAGTACGCCCCGGCGTGTGCCCGTTGAGATTCACGAAGAGCTGTCCGTCGGGGAACCGCTCGGAGAGCAGGTGGCCGGCGTGCACGGCGAAGGCGGTCTTCCCGACGCCTGGCATGCCGTCGATCACGTGAACGGGCAGCCCCTCGCCACTCTGCTGCAAGGCCCGCACCGAGCCCACCAGCCGCTCCAGCTCTGCGGCACGGTCGGTAAACGCAGCGGTGTCGCGCGGCAACGACCGCAGCACCTGGGCGGCCCCTGGCCCTGCTCCGTCCTCCGGTCGGCCCGGAGGGGTGGGAGGCCTCGTCTCGGAGAGCCCTGCGAGCAGGGCCGTCAGCCCCGCCATCGCCACGCCCAACACGACGAACGAGAACCAGGCGTGCTCCTGTAACCACCCCAGCCAGCCGGGCCACCGCGACTCATCGGACACGGCGTTCGTGACGAGCCCGACCAGCATGGTGGTCACAGCGCCGCCTCCGGCGACGACGGTGATCGCGATCCCGCGCCGGAGTCTCATAGGGAGACCCCAGCAGCAGCCAGGGGAGCGGCCGATTTCACCCTGGTGCCGCTGACGAGACACCACGCACTGCCAACCGACCTGGTCACGAAGGCAACCCCCCAGTAGAACGCCCCAGCTTCCCTAACGGAACAGTCCTCGTAGACCTTGGTCAAGGGCGCGTCTGAGCCACGACGTGCACCATGAAAAGCCGCTGCCGAGGTGCCGCGGCGACTCGGTTGGCTCGTTCGTACAGATCGACTTGCACCGCATGTGCGTGAGCGATTCAGCAAACTGCTGGCGGGCGGCCTGGAGCAGGCGGGCTTCACGCGTTGATGCGGGCGGTCGCCCGCCACGAGACGATCGCGCGGTGCACGGCCTCCCTGGCGCCCAGCTCAGCTGCGTCGGACAGCGCGTCCAGGAGCTCGACGGTGAATTCCCGGACTTCTTCGTCGTCCAGGTGACGCACCCACGGGAACACCTCGGGCAGCGCGAGCAGAAGCGCCCTGGCCCCACCGTCCTGCTTCATCAGAGCGAGGAACAGCCGGGATGCGGTGGTCAGACTCTCCTCGGTGCGTTCCGCGTGTATGGCCGTGGTCAACACCATGTCGGGCGCGTCTCGGTGTGTGACACGCAGGCACCCCAGGGCGGCGGCCCTGGCGGCGACCGCCTTCGGGCTCCGGGACAGATCGGTGAACGATACGGATTCCGATTCTACTGCCGGGTACACGATGCTCATACTCAGACCGTACTCTGATTACGCTCTGATTTCTATCGCGAGACCAGCCAGCCAGGAAAAAATGGGTGCGTGAACACGGAGTGGGCTGGGTTACCGGAGCCGGGGAACCGGTTACCGCCGCCCCTTCCGCCGTCGGACCCCTTCATGTATATGAAGCAGCCCAACCAGAGGCGCGGGACAGGAGCGGGATGGGACGTCCTTCGGCAGCTGGACGCCGTGGAGGTGCCCGCGGACCTCAGCGCGCAGGACGTCGAGCGGATCCGTCCCCGGCTCCTTCCCGTCCTGGCCCGGTACATCGCGCTCGAACGGCGCGACGACGGGCGTCCCCTCGACCCGGTCGCCCGCTTCCACCTGGGCAACGGGGCCGCCGTCTGGCGGCTGAACTGGCCGGCGAACAACGCGCCGGAGGCCTGGCGGCAGTCCTACGGCGCGATGATCAACTACCGCTACGAGCCGGAGCAGCTGGAGCGCCGGCACGAGGACTTCGTCCGCCACCGCACCGTGGCCGTCGGCGGGCCGCTGCGCGACGTCCTGCCGGACACCTCGACGGCGACCCACACCCACGGCACGTCCGCCGCCTCGGACGACGAGAGAGGAACACCCCTGATGGCGCCCAACACACCGACCGTCCACCGGTCATTCGTCGAGCAGGCGGAACGACGGCCGGACAAGACGCTCTTCGAACTGCCCGACGGGCGGAAGATCTCCTACCGGGAGACGGCGGAGACCGTGCGGCGGATCGCCGCCCGTCTCGTCGCCGACGGCGTCACCCCCGGTGACCGGGTCGCCATGCAGGTGGAGAAATCCCCCGAGGCCGTCGCACTGTACCTGGCGACCCTGCAGATCGGCGGTGTCTTCCTGCCCCTCAACACCGCCTACACCGGTGCGGAGACGGAGTACTTCCTCAGGGACGCCGAGCCGCGCGTGCTGGTCTGCTCCCCGGACCGCCTGGCCGAGCACGCGCACCGCGCGGAGCAGGGGCTCGCCGTCGAGACCCTCGGCACCGCCGGTGACGGCACCCTCCTGGACGGCCACGGACGGCACGAGGAGGTCTTCGACGCATCGGCCGACGACCCGGCGGCGATCCTCTACACCTCCGGCACCACCGGCCGCTCCAAGGGCGCGGTGCTCTCCCACGGCAACCTCGCCTCCAACTGCCGTGCCCTGCTGGACGCCTGGCAGTACACCGCCGAGGACCGGCTGATCCACGCCCTGCCCGTCTTCCACATCCACGGGCTCTTCGTCGCCGTGAACATGACCCTCACGGCGGGCGCCTCCATGTACTACCTGCCGAAGTTCGACGCCGAGACGATCGTCGACCTGCTGCCCCGGGCCACGGTGCTCATGGGCGTGCCCACCTTCTACACCCGGCTGCTCAAGAACCACCGGCTCACCCCCGAGACCTGCGCCTCCATGCGGCTGTTCGTCTCCGGCTCGGCTCCGCTGCTCGCAAGCGACCACCAGGCATTCGCAGCACGCACCGGCCACGCCATCCTGGAGCGCTACGGGATGACCGAGACCGGCATGAACACCACCAACCCCTACAGCGGCAAACCGCGCAAGCCCGGCACCGTCGGCATGCCGCTCCCCGGCACCGAGATCCGGGTGGTCGACGCCGAGACCGGCCGGCCCCTGCCCGACGGCGAGACCGGCAGCATCGAGGTCCGCGGCCCGAACGTCTTCACCGGCTACTGGCGGCTGCCCGAGAAGACCGCCGCGGAGTTCCGCCAGGACGGCTTCTTCATCACCGGCGACCTGGGCCGCATCGACGAGGACGGCTACCTGTGCATCGTCGGCCGGGGCAAGGATCTGGTGATCTCCGGGGGTTACAACATCTACCCCAAGGAGATCGAGGAACTGCTCGACGCCCACCCCACGGTGCTGGAGTCCGCCGTGATCGGCGTCCCCCACCCGGACTTCGGCGAGACAGTGGTCGCCGTCGTCGTACCGGCCCCGGGCCGGCAGCCCCGGGAGAGCGAACTGCAGGACTTCGTCGCCAAGGACCTCGCCCGCTTCAAGCACCCGCGCGCGGTACGCGTCCTCGACGCCCTGCCCCGCAACGTCATGGGAAAGGTGCAGAAGGCCGAACTGCGCGAGCGCTACGCCGGCCTGTTCGCCGACGCGGAGGCCTGATCGCCGACGCGGAGGCCTGATCGCCGACGCCTGACCGCGGGCGCCTGACCGCGGACACGTGATCAACCATCGGCCGGCCGTGGGCAACGGCGCCGACCGGCCCCACCTCTTTCCCCTCTTCCCCCGCACGACCCGTTTCCCAACCGTCCCCCCGACCCGTGGTACGACGTGAGCCCGGCCGTGGACACGCGGCCGTGGTGGTGGCCGGTGCCCTGGCCGGGCTCTGTCACGCGGGGGGGGCGGGAGGACTACTCCTCGTCGCCCTCGGAGTCGTCCTCGGACGCGTCCGCCTCGTTGACCTCCTGCTCGAGGCCGAGCTGCTCGACCAGCCACTTGTCGAACTCGATCGCGGCCCGCACCCAGCTGACCGTGGAGGAGACGAAGTGGTTGAGGTCGACGCCGGTGCCGATCAGCATCTGCGCCTCACCGATGAGGCGCACGGTGCCGTCGTCGTGGGTGTGGCTGTACACCTTGGGCCACAGGGTGCGCCGGTTCCAGTCGTCGATGGACTCCAGCAGCTGCGGCTTCTCGTCGATCTTGTGGGGGCGGTCGTAGAAGGTCCGCACCGAGAAGACGGCCTGCTCGGCCTCTCCGCGGAACATGAAGTACGTACGGAACTGCTCCCACGGCGCCGCGAGGTCACCCTCGTCGTCGACGACGTACTTGAGCTCCATCTGGTCGAGGAGCTGCTTCACGAGATCCTGATCCGGGACGACGGGGCCCGCCGGTCCTTGGGGCTGCGGGTCGGGCTGGCCCCCGAAATTCGGAATCGAGGACGGGTCGATGGTCACCGTGATTTTCCCTTCGTACGGATCCCGCCATCCTCCCTCATCCGGGGAGGGGGGTGGCAAGCCCCGACGGGGCCTGTCAGCCGTCGGCTGACATGATCCGGCCGGTTCCCAAGTAACCCGTACGCGGAAAGGGAAACGGCTTGTGGCGTATGGGTGATACTCCGGTCATGCGCATGCGGAGAGAGGTCCGGTGGGTGCTGTGGGCCCTGTGGTGGGGCTGCCTGGGATTCGTGGTCTGGTTCTTCGTGGAGCTGTACATCCTCTACACCACTGACACCTGACCCGGCCGCCGCGGGACGGCGGCCGGGTCAGGTGCCGGGCGGTTGCCGGCCGGTGCCGGTTACAGCGTCTTGCCGGTCGCCGGGCCCACGATCAGTCCGTCGCCGAAGGCGTCCACGCGGACCGTGTCGCCGTCCTTGATCTCGCCGGACAGGATCTCCTTGGCGAGGCGGTCGCCGATGGCGGTCTGGACGAGGCGGCGCAGCGGACGGGCTCCGTACGCCGGGTCGTTGCCCTCGTCGGCGAGCCAGGCCAGGGCCTCGTCGGTGATCTCGAGGGCGAGCCGCCGCTCGGCCAGGCGCTTGGCCAGCCGGTCGATCTGGAGCCGCGCGATGCGGGCCAGCTCGTCCTTGCTGAGCGCGGAGAAGACCACCAGGTCGTCCAGCCGGTTGAGGAACTCCGGCTTGAAAGAGGTCCGTACCGTCTCCAGCACCTGCTCCTTCTTCTCCGCCTCGCTGAGCACCGGGTCGACCAGGTACTGGCTGCCCAGGTTGGAGGTGAGGACCAGGATGGTGTTGCGGAAGTCGACCGTGCGGCCCTGGCCGTCCGTCAGACGGCCGTCGTCCAGCACCTGGAGGAGGATGTCGAAGACCTCGGGGTGGGCCTTCTCCACCTCGTCGAGCAGGATCACGCTGTACGGGCGGCGGCGCACCGCCTCCGTCAGCTGGCCGCCCTCCTCGTAGCCGACGTAGCCGGGAGGCGCGCCGACCAGCCGGGCCACGCTGTGCTTCTCGCTGTACTCCGACATGTCGATGCGGACCATGGCCCGCTCGTCGTCGAAGAGGAACTCGGCGAGCGCCTTGGCCAGTTCGGTCTTGCCGACGCCGGTCGGGCCGAGGAAGAGGAACGATCCGGTGGGCCGGTCGGGGTCGGCGATCCCGGCGCGGCTGCGGCGCACGGCGTCGGACACGGCCCGCACGGCCTCCGTCTGGCCGATGAGCCGCTTGCCGAGCTCGTCCTCCATGCGCAGCAGCTTCTGCGTCTCGCCCTCCAGCAGCCGGCCGGCCGGGATGCCGGTCCAGGAGGCCACGACGTCGGCGATGTCGTCGGAGCCGACCTCGTCCTTGACCATCGTGTCCCTGGCGGCCTCCTCCTCGGCCTCGGAGGCGGCCTCCAGCTCCTTCTCCAGGCCCGGGATCTCCCCGTACAGCAGCTTGGAGGCGCTGTCGAAGTCGCCGTCGCGCTGGGCGCGTTCGGCCTGCCCGCGCAGGTCGTCGAGGCGTTCCTTCAGCTCACCGACCCGGTTCAGGGACTGCTTCTCCTTCTCCCAGCGGGCGGTGAGGCCGCGCAGCTCCTCCTCCTTGTCGGCGAGGTCGCGGCGCAGCTTCTCCAGGCGTTCGCGGGAGGCGGGGTCGGTCTCCTTGTCGAGGGCCAGCTCCTCCATCCGGAGCCGGTCGACGGCGCGCTGGAGTTCGTCGATCTCGACCGGCGAGGAGTCGATCTCCATACGCAGCCGCGAGGCGGCCTCGTCGACGAGGTCGATGGCCTTGTCGGGCAGGAAGCGGGAGGTGATGTACCGGTCGGACAGGGTGGCCGCGGCGACCAGCGCGCTGTCCGCGATCTGCACCTTGTGGTGGGCCTCGTACCGGCCCTTGAGCCCGCGCAGGATCGCGATGGTGTCCTCGACGCTCGGCTCGGCGACCAGCACCTGCTGGAAGCGCCGCTCCAGCGCCGGGTCCTTCTCGATCCGCTCCCGGTACTCGTCCAGGGTGGTCGCGCCGACCATACGCAGCTCACCGCGGGCGAGCATCGGCTTGAGCATGTTGCCGGCGTCCATGGCGGAGTCGCCGCCGGCGCCCGCGCCCACGACGGTGTGCAGCTCGTCGATGAAGGTGATGATCTGCCCGTCGGAGTCCTTGATCTCGGCCAGGACGGTCTTCAGCCGCTCCTCGAACTCGCCCCGGTACTTGGCGCCCGCCACCATCGCGCCGAGGTCGAGCGCGACCAGCCGCTTGTCCTTGAGGGACTCGGGCACGTCCCCCTTCACGATCCGCTGGGCGAGGCCCTCGACGACGGCGGTCTTGCCGACGCCGGGCTCGCCGATGAGCACCGGGTTGTTCTTGGTCCGGCGGGACAGCACCTGCACGACCCGGCGGATCTCCTGGTCCCGGCCGATGACCGGGTCGAGCTTGCCGTCGCGCGCGGCGGCGGTGAAATCGGTGCCGAACTTCTCCAGGGCCTTGTACTGGCCCTCCGGGTCCGCGGTGGTCACGCGGCGCCCTCCCCTCGCCTTCTGGAAGGCTTCCTGAAGCTTCTTCGCGGTCGCGCCCTGCTGTGCCAGCACCTCGCCGGCCGCGCCGCCCTTCGCGGCGATGCCGATGAGCAGGTGCTCGGTGGAGAGGTACTCGTCGCCGAGTTCCCTGGCGCGCTCGCTCGCGTCCGCGATGACCGCGAGCAGCTCGCGGTTGGGCTGCGGCGGCGCGACGGTGGACCCGGTCACGCTGGGCAGCCCGGCGAGGACGCGCTCGGTTCCGGACCGTACGGCCGCCTGGTCGGCGTCGACGGCGGCGAGCAGGTCGGTGATGTTCTCGTTCTCCTGCCCCTGGAGCAGAGCCAGCAGCAGATGGGCGGGGGTGAGGTCCGGATGCCCCTCGGTCACGGCTCGGTTGCCGGCCGCGTTGATCGCTTCCCGGCTCCTGTTGGTCAGCTCGGCGTCCACGTTCTCGTTCTCCTCCTCGGCGTCGGCTCGTCGGCCGTGTCGTGCGCTGCCTGCGTCGTGTTGCTGCGTCTCCCACTGCTGACTTAACCAACGTACACAAAGTTGAGTCTATTCCACTCAACGTTTCGCTCAAGGTGGAGCCGCGAGGCCGGTTCGGGCTAGTTTCCGTCCATGAGCACGTACTCCGTGGATCCGGGTGCCCCCGACGAGCCGTATCTCCGCTTCTGGCGCGAGCGGCACCTGTGCACGCTGACCACCCTGCGCCCGGACGGCAGCCCGCACGTGGTTCCCGTCGGAGTGACATACGACCCTCAGGCGCGGCTGGCTCGGGTGATCACGAACGGGGCGAGCGCGAAGGCGGCCCACGTCCTGGCCGCCGGGCCGGAAGGGGCCCGGGTCGCGGTGTGCCAGGTGGCCGGGCGCCGGTGGGCGACGCTGGAGGGACGCGCGCACGTCCACGCCGAGCCGGACCGGGTCGCGGAGGCGGAACGGCGCTACGCCGAACGCTACGAGCGGACCCCGTCCCCCAACCCGTCACGCGTAGTGATCGAGATCAAGGTGGAACGGGCGCTCGGCCGGGGGTGAGCGTGTTTCGGCCACCCTCACGCGACGGCCGAATCCGCTGATACGCAGAAATGTCCCCGCAAACGACAGCGGCGTCACCGTGTTCAGGTCACGGTGACGCCGCTGCGGGGGGAAGTACCTGAGCGATCTTTTACGACGGGGGAATCGCGTCAGGCACTGCGGGGGGTGGCCGAGATGGTCCTCACGTCCGAGACTTCCGGGTCTGCCAGCCGGTGGTCTCGTTGGTCAAGGTTCACAAAGATCATTCCGTACCGGATGGCACACCGCACGGGCTGTGGCGCCCCACGGGGCTTCCGCAGGCACCGGTACGCCCGTACGTCCTCGTCCTCGTCCCGCGTGACGACGACCGGCTCTCCGAAGACGGTCACCATCAGCGAGTCACCGCTGTGGGGGATGGCGGTGACCAGGTCGATGAAGTGCCAGCCGGAGCGATAGGCCGTGGCCATCTCGCGGCGGAAGGAACGGTCGTCGGGCGGAGTGGTCACGTCAGCTCCCGGCTCCGCCTGCCGCCCCGGTGTTGACGGCTACCGAAGGCCACTCGGTGACCGCCACGTTGTCACCCTTCGCGCCGGAGACTCCGCTCACCACCCCCAAGGCAACGAGGGCTGCGAACGCGGCGGCGACCGCCGAGCGAAGCAGTCTGTTACGCATAGTCGGCTTCATCCTCACTTGAAGGTCCCCTTTTCCCCCGTCAGGTACGACGATGGCTCATTCGGGCACGTGGTGGCCACACAATCGGTGCATCATGTTCCTGCATGTTCAGGACCCTGGGGGGTGGAGATTTGACAACAAATCAGGTGAAAGGGACACATCCTCATGCGGTGACCGAACTGTGTGAGGAAGGCAACCGCCTTTACGCCACCGCCCTGCGCTCGGGGCGCGTCGCCCGCGCGGACGCGGAGAACGCTCCCTGCCTGATGGAGTTCTCCCTTCTCCACCCGGATCCCGACGACCCCTCCTGGTTCCGCCCGGTCCCGCCGGCCGTCGCCCTGGCCCGGCGGCTCAACCCGCTGGAACGGGAGATCACCGAACGCAGGCGGCTGTCGGTCGAACTCGCCCAGGTCTTCGAGCCGTTCATGGCGATCGGCACCGAGGTGAGCACGGCCGGCGACTCCATCACGGTCCTGGAGGGCGGTGAGCGGATCAACGCGGCGCTCAACCTCGCCACGGCCCAGTCCCAGTCCGAGATCCTCACCGTACAGCCCTCGGACCGAATCTCCGAGCACAGTCTGCTGCGCGGGCTGGAGCGGGACCGGCAGCTGATCGAACGTGGCGTCAAAGTCCGCAGCCTGTATCAGCACACCGCGCGCTACAACCCGGAGAAGCTCGCCTACGCGGCCCAGCTCTCGGACGGCAAGTTCGAGTACCGCACCATCGACGAACTGGTCGAGCGCCTGATCATCGTCGACGAGAGCATCGCCTTCATCCCGGCCCGCGACGACCAGAAGATCGCGCTCGAGCTGCGCCACCCCGGGCTGGTCCGCTACCTCATGAAGGTCTTCGAGTACCTGTGGGACCGGGCCGTCCCGATGAGCGCGGGCGGCCCGTACGCGACCGACTCCGACGGCATCACCGAGATCCAGCACTCCATCGCCAAGCTCCTGGTGGAGGGCCACGTCGACGAGGCCATCGCGCGCCGCCTGGGCATGAACGTACGGACCTGCCGCGCCCACATCGCCAAGCTGGCCCAGGTCCTGGGCAGCGGCAGCCGCGCCCAACTCGGCTACCTCATCGCCCACTCGGGCATCCTGAACAAGGACGGCGCCCTGCCGGGGCCGGCGGGCGGCCGCTGAGCCGGTACGGGGCGGCGGAGCCGACCCCACGGAGCGCCTCCGGCGGCCTCGTCGACGGCGGCGGCGACATCGGGCTTCTCGGTCACCGGCGGGGCGGGCGCCAC
>NZ_JBEXLP010000144.1:0-11389 GCF_040610035.1 Streptomyces sp. NPDC004542 | reverse complement strand
AGGTCGCGTTCTTGCCGTGGCGGGCCCCCATCGTCTCCACTTTCATGACTGACGGTAATGCCCATGGCTTCGTAAAGACGCTTCGCGTCAGCGCCCTGGACCGTTCCTCCCGGATGGCGCATGTCCTTCCACGGACGCCGGGGCCATCCCGACGTGACGTCCGCGATGATCGCGGCTCGCCAGAGGGGTCCGCCGGCCCTCCCATGGGGTCGGAGCGCGTCCATGCCCCCTGACCCCACCATGGCGCACCCCCGCGCCCGCGGCGTTGACAACACCTCTACCCGGCTTTATGGTCAGTCAAGTAAATGGCCATTTACATCGAGGTAGGTGGGCCAACATGCTGATGGAAGCCGGCGCGTCGAACACCGCAGGTCTCCTGGATTTTCCCGACGAACACCGGGCGGCGGACGCAAAGACGCGGCGCGTCCCCCTGTCCGAGAGCCGCAACGGCTCGGAGACATCCGTGGGAAAGGCGCTGACCCTGCTCGACGCATTCGGCGGACCGCGCACCGTACTCGGCGTCAGCGAGCTGGCGGTGCGGGCGGGTCTCCCCAAATCTACGGCTTTTCGTCTGTTGTCGGTCCTGCTCGAAAGCGGTTACGTGCGACGGGTGGGTGATCGCTATTCGCTGACAGAACATATTTTCGAGTTGGGTCAGCGGGTCAGTTCCTGTCGCCCGAACGGGTTGCGCGAACGAGCCCTGCCCTTCATGACCGAGCTCTACGCCGAGACGCGGGAGACCGTCCACCTCGGGGTCCTCAGGGGCACTGAAGTGCTCTACCTGGAGAAGATCTTCGGCCATCACGCGGCTCCCTGCACCACGAGTGTCGGGACTCGCCGGCCTGCCTACTGCACCGCTCTCGGTAAAGCGATCCTGGCATTCTCCGACTCGGTCGCACAGGAAGCGATCTTGGAAAGCCCGATGTCCAGGCATACTCCGTACACGTTGAGCCAGCCGGGACAGCTGAGTATCTCTCTGCAGCGAGTGAGAGAAAACGGATTCGCCACCGACCTGCAGGAGTCACATCTGGGCGTGGTGTGTCTGGCCGCTCCATTGATTGATCGCGCCACGGGCAGAGCCGTTGCTGCCCTTTCCATATCCTCAACGACGGCACGTGGTGATATTCGCCGATATGCGGCACGCTTGTCGCGTTCCAGCGAAACACTCTCGTCGCTTATTCAGCCGTCGATGGCCAGCTGAATAAACGAGACGAGGAGGCCCGGTCCGCCGCCCACCGCGAGCAGCGCCGACATCACGGCGATCGCTCCCGGGACCTTCGCCGGGGGGAACTCGTCCCGGATGACGCCGAACGAGAGCGGGACACGGCCGCCGCCCATGCCCTGATGACACGGGCGGACAGCATCAGGGGCAGGCAGGCAGGCGGTGGTGATCCAGGTGACGGACCGCGCGTCGGTGTGCGGTGCGCTCCGCAGGACCGGCAGCGCCGGGTTGATGAGGGACTGCAGCAGAGCACAGGCGGTGGGCGCGACCACCAGCACGCAGACGTCAGCCGGTGATCGGGCCCCCGGGAGGCACGCGTCCGACCGGACGGCGCGGCGCTCGGGCCCCGCGGTGCCGGCGGCGGCGCCGGTCCGCCGCACGGGCCGGGGACCGGAAACCGCGACAGCGTGAACCGGCCCTCCCGCAGACGCAACGACCGCAGCGGCCCCGCGCAGGGCTGCTGCGGTCGTTCTCGGTTCAGACCTGCTCGACGAGGTGCGGCAGCTCGGGGCGGTTCTTGGAGACCCCGGCCCAGTCGGCCGTTTTCCGGCTGACCTTGCCGGTGCCGAAGAACTCGGCGAACACCGCGTTGAACATCTCGGGCTGGTCCGTCTGCCCCTGGTGCCCGCACTCGTCGGGGAAGAAGAACTGGATGTTCGGCAGCGCCTTCTCGTACAGATAACCCTCCTGGACGGGCAGCAGGACATCGTTGCGCCCGTACAGGTAGATCGCGGGGATGGTCAGCTTGTCGAGCCGGCCCTTGGTGCTCAGCCGCGCCCTGGTGTTCGCGTCGACCTTGCCCAGGAACGCCGCTATGTGCCGCTGCCACGTGTCCTGGTGCTTGTTGGCCGCCCGGGTGCGCATCTCGATCAGCTCGGGACTGATCGCCTCCTGACGGTGGATGATGGAGCGCATCATCGTCTCCATGGACTCGGGTGTCCCGTCGAACAGGCCGATCGAGGGCACGACCCAGTTGAGCTCCTCGCGGAGCTTCGCCACCTCCTCCGCCGGCACGACGTCCCCGACGGCGCCGGCGATCAGGGCGAAGCTGATCACCCGTTCCGGGTGGGCAAGGACGTACTGCACCGTGTTGCCGCAGCCCATCGAGTTGCCGGCCAGGTGGAAACGGTCCAGGCCGAGGGCCGTCGTGAAGTCGTGGAGGAAGTCCACGTGGCCCGCCGCGCCGGGCTGGTAGTAGCCCTCCGGGTCCTCGGTCAGCCCGAAGGACGGCTGGTCCGGGCAGTACACCCGGAGACCCTTGGACGCCAGGTACGGCGCCATGAACCGCCAGCCCGCGGTGCCCGACGAGCCGTTGATGCCGCCGTGCAGCAGCACCACGGCCGGGCCGTCGTCGCCCGCCGTCATGTAGTGGGCCTTCACTCCCTGGGGCAGGCGCACCCACCGGCTCGCGAGACCGTCGATCTTGATGATTCCCTCAGCTGTCAGTGTCACAGTGATCACCGGATTCCGTGTGTGAGCGGGCGGTCAGTAGAAGAGGCTGAGGTTCTTGGTGAGTACGGTGGCGACGTCGAACAGCACGGTCCGCCGCGCCACCTGGAACCCGTGGGCGTTGTCGGCCCGGCGGATCACGTCGTAGCGCCGTCCGACGTTCCAGTCGTGGTCACGCTCGGTGCGCGTGCGGTGGATGTAGAACGACGACTGGACGTCCCACTCGTCGGGGACCGCCGTCTCCCGCACCCGGATGTTGGTGATCAGGTGCCGGGTCCGCGAGGGCGGGTCCTCGCACCACGCCATGTGCGTGTACAGCCGCTCCACCCGCTGGGAGAGATGTGCGAAGTTCTCGTCGAAGTGCGCCGAGGTCCCCGGTGCGGCGATCTGCTTGTCGCGCTCACGGTAGAGACGGTTCTCCCGCACCGGAGCCCAGTAGTGGATGTCCGGCGCGAGCATGACCAGCCACTCACGGAACTCGCAGTCGTCCAGGACATCGGCCTCGTGGTAGAGGAACTGCTCGATGTCCCGCTGCAGTTGGACCGGCACCGCGGTCGTCGACCCGTTGTCGTGCGTCAGCACCTTCATCGGATCTCCACCTTCCTTGTCGCTCGGGGATCCTCAGAGGTTCGAGGTCAGGGCCGCGAAGTCGATGACGTAGTCGGGCTGCGCGACGTCCTCGTCGGGGGCACGGCGGGCCAGCACCGCTTCCAGGATGTAGCCGCCGAGCGCCTCGGTCGTGTCGTAGTAGCAGAACGCGCTCGAGCCACGCATCACGTCGGCTCCCATGACCAGCGGAACGTCGATCGAGGCCAGCCACTCGCGCGAGCGGTCCCACTCGCCCTCGTCGGTCGTGGCGTTGAGCAGCATGTGGTGGACGCCCTCACCCCAGCGGTCGCGGAACTCACGGTTGTAGTGGCTCGGACCGATCGTGGGCTGGATGATCTCGAAGCCGAAGTCGTGGAACAGCGACACGCCGGTGAAGTATTCGTGCTCGACGGGTTCGCCCCGGTAGTAGCAGCCTTCGAGCAGGTCCGGCTCGGTCCGCCAGTCGCGGATCTGGAAGCTCGGGATCCCCAGGATCTCGTTGTAGCGTCGCAGACTGGCCATCACGTCGTTCACGACGACACCGAAGTGGTTGACACCCTGCACGGCGATGGGTCCGACGCCCTCGGGGCGCGTGTAGCGGCCGGCGTGGTTCCACCGCTCGGTCACCTCGACCTGCTGCTCGGCGGACGGCCGCAGCGGCACCTGTACCTCGATCAGGAACCCGCCCAGCGCGGCACGGGTGTCCAGGAAATGGCGCTGCAGGGCGCCGTCGACGGTCATCGAGGCGGCCACGGGTATCCCGTTCTTGGCGAGCAGCTCACGCAGCGCTCCGAATGCGCCGGAGTCGCGCACCGCGAGTGTGAGGTGGCTGATGCCCTGGCCGCGCACGAACCGGAACTCCTGGAAGGGGCTTTCCCCCCGCAGCGGCTGCACGAGCTCGAACGTCACCGGTGTGTTGGGGAGGCCGAACAGGCCGACGCCGGCGGGCGGGACCGTGGTGCCCGTCGCCGTCCGGAACGCCGGTATCGTCCTGCGGCCGTGCACCGACACGTCGGTGAGCCGGGCAGGCCCGAACTCGCGTACGTCCCATGCGTCGATGCCGAAGATCTCCGCGTACCGCAGGGTCGCCTTCTCGAGATCCTTGACCACCACTCCCACCGAGTGGAGTCTGTCGATGTCCAGCAGTCCGCTCATCGTTTCACCTCGCTGATCGTCGCGGCGATCGAGTCGGAGACCTCGAGGTAGATCGTGTCGCCGTCGACCTTGACCGGATATGTCTGTACGTCCTTCGTCGCCGGGAGGCACATCGCGCGTCCCGTGCGCAGGTCGAAGCGGGCCATGTGCCACACGCACTCGACCTCGCAGCCGTCGACGTATCCCCCGGAGAGGGAGGACAACCCGTGCGAGCAGGTGTCGTCGATGGCGTAGAACTCGCCGTCCACGTGGAAGACGGCGATCGGTGGTTCGCTCTCGATCTTGTACCCCTCGTCCGGCGTCGTCTGTCCGACCGAACAGACCGGGACCCAGGCCACGTCAGCCGCCCTGCGGGGCGCCGGGGCCCGGGCCGACCTGACGGTGGCCCCAGATGCTCGGCTTGTCGTGGACCACGGTGGTCCACGTCGCGTCGTCGATGGGCCGGCCGCTCCAGCCGTACTCGGCCTGACACGCCGACGGCGTCTGCATGTAGAACGAGACCATCTGGTCGTTGGTGTGCTTGCCCAGCGTCGAGGTGAGCGGCGCGGCACCGTCGGTGACCAGGTCGTAGGTGCGGCCCACCATGTCGAGGTCCGCGACCTCCAGCATGAAGTGGTGCATCATCGCGGGGCCCGGCGAGGGCGCCATGGCGAAGCTGTGGTGGCGGGGGTTGACATGGGTGAAGAGCGCCGTGAACGGACCCATGTTGACCCAGTCGCTGACCCGGAACCGGAGGATGTCCAGGTAGAAGCGCTGTGCTTCGGCCATGTCGGGCATGGCCAGCACGACGTGCCCGAGCCCCTGGTCGCCGGTCACGAAGGTGATGCCGCGGGGCGAGACGAAGGGGTCGAGCCCCATCTTCGCGCCGTAGAAGAACTCCAGTTGGTTGCCTGCCGGGTCCTTCGCGCGGATCAGGCCGGTCACGCCGCGCTCGTCCGCGGTGCCCGGGTCGTCCACGGCCACGCCCGCCGCGTCGAGTTCGGCGGCCAGCAGGTCGAGCTCCTCCTTGCCGGCGACCTCCCAGCCGACGTGGGTCAGCCGACCGTCACCGGGCGTCACCGAGATGCGCCAGGAGCGCTCGTCGGCGCGCAGCAGCAGCTGCTCTTCCGTGGACCGGGCACTGATCTGCAAGCCGCACACATCGGTGGCGAAGGTCCGCCAGGCGTCGAGGTCGGTGGCGGTCAGCCCGATATAGCCGAGGCTGCGGATCCTGCTGCTCGTCCGCGCCGGCAGGCCGGCGGTTGCACTGTTCGTCATCGCTTCACTCCAAGTCCATGCTTGTCGTTGAACATTGAGGGGATGGGCACGGGCCGGTCAGCCGGGCCAGACGACCGTCTCCGACCGCCTGGCGACATCGGCCGGCAGCCAGCGGTCGTAGAGGTGGGTGAACTCCTGGCCGCGGTAGAACTCCAGGCCGTTCGTCCCCTGCCGGCGCGGCGCCTGCTCGCCCCCGTCGCCACCGGAGCCCGTGCTGATGCGCAGCAGCCAGTGCGCGTCGTAGGCCGTCTGGTCCTGCCAGAGCTCGAGGACGAGGACGTGGCCCGGGAACTCGGTGCCGCGGAACCACTCGAACTGCAGGCAGCCCGGCTCCCGCCTGGTCTCGCGAACGCCCTCGGCCACCTCCTCCAGCACCGCGTCGGTGTCCGCCGGGCTGCCCTGGTACAGGACGCGTACGGCGCCGGCGGCAGGCCAGAACACCTTCTGGGTACGGCCCTGCTGGGCGACCGGGAGCCAGACGCGGCCGGGCTGGTAGTACTCGTGCCGGTAGAACTCGCTGGTGGCGCCGCTCTGCGTACGCCCGGACACCGCGCCGAGCACGACGTCCGGTTCGGCCTCCTCGAGCGCCCGCGCCCAGTGCTCGCCGTAGAGGTACTGGTCCTCCCACAGCTCGACGACGGCGATGCTTGCGGGGGCGACGACGCTGCGGTAGTGCTCCGCCTCGAGGCACCCGGTCTCCTTGCGCAGTCGGCGCGTGTAGGCGAGGAGCCGTTCCTCCTGTTCTTCGCCGGCGTGGAACTGGTGCAGCACTCTGATCGCGGTCATGTGTGTCCCTTCGTGATGAGTGGTACGGCCCGTCCGGTACGGCTCAGGAGGTGGCCGTCAGGTCCTGCTGCTCACGTGCGCGGTCGGCCTCGGCACGCAGCGCCTTGAGCTTCCGGATCTCGGCCCAGGGGGCGCCGGACATCAGGTCCTGCCAGTGCTGGTACATGCCGCGGGCGCCGAGCTCGGCGTAGATGTGCGGAGCCGTCTTCCCGGGCAGACCGTTGACGTCCGTGCGCGGGGTGTCCAGGTGCTGCGTGTAGTGCAGCGGCTTCTGGCGGGCCATGTACCCGCGCATGATGCGCTGCTCCTCGAGCCAGTTCTCGGCGTCGTCCTGCTCGTACATGCCGCCGGGGCTGAAGGTGCGCAGCACCTCGACCCGGATCTCCTCCTTGACCTCGGCCGGGGCCATGACCGGGACGAACGTCCAGGCCCAGATCTCCATCTCCTCCGGGCCCCGCGGATGGGTCAGGCGCATCGTGCCGTTGGCCAGGACCATGAAGTTCGGGAAGATGTTCCCGTGCATGGCGACGGTGTCGGCGCGCAGCTGGCCGACCCGCTCCACGGCGTGGTCCCGCATGGAAGCCTTCCAGGCGTTGTGCAGCGGGCCGGATCCGGGCACGGGCAGGTTCATCCAGCCGCAGCCGTGCCCGTACGGGGAACTGAACTGGTTGCCGAACGGCATCCCGTCGAAGGGCTTGATCTGTGCGGCCTCCTCGTCCGGGACACCGCCGCCGCCCATCACCTGCATCGCGGAGGCGTGGGTGACCTCGCCGTGGTACGCGTCGCTGGCGGGCTGTTCGGCGTTGAACTTCCAGTTGCACGGCAGGACCCACTTGTGGACCGCGATGGCTTCGAGGCCGCCCTCGTACCGGTCGACGTAGGCGTCGAAGTACCACGCCATGTCCCCCAGGTACTCCTCCAGTGAGGGCGCGTCCGGATCCCAGTTCCCGAAGATGAACCCCTTGTAGTTCGCCAGCAGCGGCACCTGCGGCGGACCCAGCTCCTCCTTCCGCAGTCCCTGCGGATAGGCCTCCTCCTCGTGCGGGACCGACGTCAGGTTTCCCGCGGTGTCGTACGTCCAGCCGTGGAACGAGCACATGAAGGCCCGCGCGTTGCCCTGGTCCACCCGGCAGATCCGCATGCCCCGGTGCCGGCACTGGTTCAAGAAGGCCTTCACCGAACCGTCCCGCTGTCGCACCACCACGACCGGGTCCTCGCCCATGTACTGCTGGATGAAGTCACCGGGCTTCGGAATCATCGAGTCGTGCGCCAGGAACAGCCACGACCGGCCGAACACGTTCTTCAGCTCCGCCTCGTAGATCTCCCGGCTGTGGAAGATCTCACCCCATACGAGACCGCGTTCGGGGTCGACGTATTTCCCCGCATCAACACTCATCTGGTACACATCCCAACCTGAACGGCGTTCACCTGAGACCGATCACTCGGTCCGGCCGAGGGCGCATCGCGCCACCGGAGGCCCACCTCCGGCTCGCGTGGGTGCGCAACGACGACCGACACGCGGCGAGGCCTCGGCTGCCGGCAGGGTCGTTCCCGCGACGACCTCGGTGGTGCCAGCTTGCTGGCACCACCGGTCGCTCACCAACGAAGCCGTGCCGCATGACGGAACGCCTCTGACACGCGCCGGAAAAGAAAGAGACCCGGGAGAAGTCCCGGGTCTCGCTCGTGTGCCGCTTCGTGTCAGCCGGCGGCGGGATGATCGAGGCAGACGTCCAGCATGGCGGCCAGATACCCGGCGGCCGACTCGGCGTCGGCCGCGTCGAGCACAGGCGCATCGGGGTCGAAGAACAGGTCGAGCCCGAAGAGACCGAGTCCCATGCTGAGCGCGGCCAGCAGGCGCAGGCGTACCTCCACGTCCACACCCGTGACGACCGTCTCCCGCCACACTCCGAGGAGGCGTCGATCGAGTTCGCCCCGGAGCAGGGGAACGGCGTCCTCCATGTCCGGCGACCTGATCAGCGCCATCGCCGGCCAGCGCGCGTCCTCGTCCTGCCAGAATTCCATGAGAGAACGCGCCAGCCCCTCCGCTGCCAGGCGCGGATCGGTCGGCTCGAACACCTTGAACTCGTAGCCGCGGGCGACCTCCCGGAACAGTCCCCGCTTGGACTTGAAGTAGCGCACGATCATCGCGGGAGTGATACCGACGTCGTCCGCGATCTCCTGCAGAGTCACATCTCGGTAGTTGGCACGGGCGAAACGCCGGCCGGCCGCCTGCAGGATGTCACGACGCGTCACCGCGGAGTCGCGTCTGCGTGCCAGTGGCGAGCCTGCCCGGCCGGTCGAGTTCGACGTCATCATTCGAAACAGTCTGCCGTACTCGACGCCTGGTGCGCGGCAGGCGATCCGATCGCTCAGCCGGTCACCGGCCGTGCACGAGCCCGCAGCAGGAAGCGCGGAACCTGCGGCGCGATGGCGCTGGGGGACTTCCCGGCGGGCAACGGGACGCGCTGTGCCAGGGGCGGATCGACGACATCGGCTCTTCCCGACGAGGTCCCGTCGTCCTCTGGTCCGGTCGGCGCGCGTGCGGTACGGGCACGACCGAGTGTGCGTATCGCCGAACCCGGGGCCATACACCCTCCTCCCGCGGTGAGGAACGCGGCCCTGCCGCCCCACTGCTCGGCCGGCACCGGTCGGTTCCCGCGAGCCACGCCGCCGTACCGGCGCCGGGCGGAAGGACCGTCGGCGGCCCGTTCCGGCCGCCGTGCGGCCCGGCGGGGACGCTCCTGCCGCCACCGACCCGGAAGCGGACGGTCGTCATGCGCTCCCGGCCCGCACCCCGAGCTTGCGGATATCGACCTGCTCGTCGGTCAGCTGGGCCGGGTCCAGGCGTACGCCGCTGTGGATGTGCTTCATGGCAGCACGGACGTCGCGAGGACGATTCACCCCGAGCACGCCGGTGAGGACACCCTCACGAAGGTAGAAGGCGCTGAATCGCGCCGCTTCGGTGCTGCCGCGCACCACGATGTCGTCGGCGGCCGAAGTGTCGCCCGCCATCTGCAGGTTGAGGTCGAACTGGTCGGACCAGAACCACGGCACCTCCACGAACGGTGTTCGTTCGCCGAGCATGGTCCTCGCCGTGTTCACCGCCTGATTCTGCGCGTTCTGCCAGGACTCCAGGCGGACCCGTCCGCCGATGATCGCGTGCGGGAAGCATGCCACATCGCCCGCGGCGTAGACGTTCTCCAGGGAGGTCCGGCCGTATTCGTCGACGAGGATGCCGTTGCCGGTCGCGATACCGGCCTGCTCGGCCAGTTCGGTGGCCGGTTCGATCCCGACGCCCACCACGACGCATTCGGCATCGAAACGTTCTCCGCCGGAGGTCACCACACCGCGCACCCGACGATCGCCCTCGAACCGCTCGACGGAGACCCCGGTGCGCAGGTCGATGCCACGCTCCCGGTGGTACCGCGCGTACAACCGTCCCATCCGCTCGCCGAGCGCGCGCTGGAGGGGCACCTCGGCGGCCTCCAGCACGGTGACGCGAGCGCCGAGTTGTCTCGCGCTGGCCGCGACCTCCGCGCCGACGAAGCCGGCCCCGACGACCACCACCGGTGCGTCGGGGCGCAGGTGCTCCCGGATCGCCAGAGCGTCCTCAAGGGTGCGCAGGTAGCGCACGCCTTCCAGTTCGGCGCCGGGCATCGTCAGACGGCGTACGCGACCGCCGGTGCTGAGCAGAATCTTGTCGGCCCGGACGGTGGCTCCGCTGTCGAGTTCCAGCGAGCGTTCGGACGGCCGGATTCTGGTGACCCTGGTGTCGAGGACGAGTTCTACGCCATCGGATTCCCAGGCATCCGCCTGCTTGAGGAGGAGCTGCTCCGGCTCCATCGTGCCCTTGAGGATCTCCTTCGACAGTGCCGGACGCTCGTAGGGAGGCTCGGGCTCCGCACCGATGAGCAGGATCCGCCCGTCGAAACCGGCTGCGCGCAGACCCTCGGCGGCTCGGCCGCCGGCCAGGTTGGCCCCGACGACGACATACGTCTCACGATCTTCCACAAGGACTCCGGGTACGGGGTCGGTCGCCGATCCGCACGACGTGGAGTGCGCTCGGCGTCGGACTGGGCCCAGTTTCCGTCCCTGGGCCGGCAGACCCCAGGCCGGTGTTCCGGTATGCGGCACAGCCGCTCCGCTCGCCAGTGCGGCGTGCGGCGGTACCCGTCGATTCGAGCCTGGCCGGGCCGGAGGCCCGGAAGGGCGAGCGGCATCCGGCCCGGCCGGGCGAGCGCGACCAGGGTGCGCGGGTGAGCTCGGCCGGCTTCCGGCCGCCGCCCGCAACGCGCCGGTCGCGTTCCCCGCACCGTCGCTCCGCTCTCCGAGTACACGGGGGCGATCACCCCGCTCGTCCCCACGCCGCGGAGCCGGTCCAGCAGGCCCTGGAAGACCTCGCCCTCACCGCGGACGGCATCGATTCCGTCCGCGGTGAGCGGCGGCACCTCGCGGATCCCCCGGTGCGCCACGCCCTGGGCGAGCTCCTCGGCCACGACCGCATCGTCGACAGCGGCCTGTGCCGGCCCATGACCCCCGTCGGCAGGGTCCGCTTCCACCGCCACCGCGCCCGTCACCGTACGTCGGCCGGCCGGCCACGGTGATCCGGTCGGAGTCCTCTCCGAAGCAGGCGACGGCGCCGGGTGGCCCGGGCTGCCCTCTCGGACACCACGGTTGACGATGACGCGACGAGGGTCTCGGTCTGACGGTCGCGGCCCTCGTCGCGTCCGTGTGACCGACGGACCTTCACAAGCCCCCGCCGCCCGCGCCTGCCGCCGTTCAGCCCGTGCGGGTCTTGATCTCCTCGGTGAGCTGCGGGACGACGTCGAAGAGGTCGCCGACGACGCCGTAGTCGACCAGGTCGAAGATCGGGGCCTCGGCGTCCTTGTTGACGGCCACGATGGTCTTCGAGGTCTGCATGCCGGCGCGGTG
>NZ_JBEXLP010000143.1:0-12377 GCF_040610035.1 Streptomyces sp. NPDC004542 | reverse complement strand
GAGACGGTTCTCTTGGTCGAAAACCCATCTACCAGGGGCTTCACCATGTTGTCAGCCCAACGCCGCACCCAACAGCCAGGTTGGAAAGGGCTCAAGGCATGCGAGATGTCAACGAGCTTGTGGGGCTGGTGTTTTCGGGGCTATCGGCGCTCGTCGTCGAGGATGTGACGGCCGAAGGTGGGGGCATCCAGGTGACGGCCCGGACGCAGGGCCGGCCGGTGCCGTGTCCGGCGTGCGGGGCGCTGACGGAGAAAGTCCACGGCTTTCACCATCGGACGGTCGCGGACGTGCCGGTGGACGGGCGGCGGGTCGTCGTCTCGGTGGTCTTGCGGAGACTGGTGTGCCCGGTGCTCGGCTGCCCGCGGCAGACGTTCCGCGACCAGGTTCCCGGCGTCGTGGAGCGCTACCAGCGCCGCACCAACCGTGCACAGCCCGGTATCTCTGCTCGACAACCGACAACTCCACCAGCGCCAATCCCGGCCAGCACGACTGGCGAGCATGTAGCCGATCTCGGTCAGCAGTGGGGCGGGCAGCAGGAGCGGGCCGGGGAAGTTCTGGAGCAGGTCGACGCACTGCAGGTGGTAGTCGTCCTTGCGGTTGGCGGCCGCCACCACGGGGCCCGTGTCGATGACGATCACGCGCTCCGGGGCTCCTCACTGGCCCAGGCGTCGCGGACGATCTCCTTGGAGCGGACCGCGAGGTCGGGTTCGCCGTCGAAGACGCCGGTCGTGCGGAACCGGCGGCGGGGGCGCTCGCCACGCTCCACTTCCGCCCATTGCCGCAGCAGCTCTATGGCGTCGGGCAGCCGGTCCTCCGGCACCGCGTCGAGCAGCCGGTGTGCTTCCTCGCGGACGGTCATGCGCTCAGTGTGGGGTCCGCAGCCGCCGTCGGCCCAGGAGTTGCCGGGCCGCCCCGCTGCTTCGTGGGGGTCTGCACCTCTGACGGCAGCGCTGACGGCAACAACCACGGATACCAGGGCACAGCCATGGATGCCAGCGGAGCATGAAACCGCCGATGACCTGCGAAAACGCAGGTGGGGAGGGCTTGCGTAGCACACGTACATGTGCTGGCGGGGGCCACTCCGGTACTCGTCCACAACTGCAACGGCCGGGCTGCGGACCTAGAAGGCTGCTGAAGATCTTGCTCCGGCCGTCCGACTTGCCCAGGATTGACCTCAAATGTCAATCGCTTTGAACCAAGGACAGGCCGGAGGTCTTGTGATCGAGGACCGCGAAGAGGTGAGCGAACTGGTCACTCGGTTTGGGATGATCCGGTCTCAGGCCCTCCCGCCGGGAGAGTCCGCGAAGCTGATCGAGGGGATGGCGAGCGCGCTATGAACACTGAGCATCTGACGTGGGTCAAGTCGAGTTACAGCGGCGACGCGGGCGGGCAGTGCCTAGAAGTCGCCCTCGAATGCCACGCGTCCGGCGTCCATGTCCGTGACTCCAAGGCCAAGTCCCGCCCCACGCTCGCCTTCTCGGCGGACGAGTGGGCGGCTTTCGTAAATTTCGCCACCCGGACGGCGGTAGGGTAATCGCGTCATCACGCTCCGTGCGCCAACGCGGAGCGGCCCTCAGTGGTGCGCCAACACCGGTCTGAGGGCCTTCACCGGCGAGTGGAAAACCAGGAGTCCACCGCGATGCTCAAGCATGCTATCCCTCCCGCCCGGTTCTTCTCCCAGACGCCGAACGAGATCATCCGGCATCCCCGGCTCAACGGGACCGCCGTGCGGCTCCTTCAGTGGGCGCTGTCCCTGCCCGAGGGCTCCCGCGAGACCATCCAGAGCATCGGCGAGAAGATGCCGGAAGGGCGGCTCGCCGTGCGTAAGGCCGGGCGGCAACTGGAGGAGGAGGGGTACCTCCACACCCGGCGGTCGCAGGACCCGGAGACCGGCCGTTGGTCCACGCAAGTGCTCGTCTCCAACGTGGCGTTGACGGCCGAGGGCGAGATCGCCGCCGCCTTCGGCTCCGTCGGGTCCGTCGGTACTGCTGACCCCGCTCGGGCGCGTCCGGGTGACCAGGACCCGCCCGTCGGTGACGAGGCCGGTCAGGCCGTCGGCGCATCCACCTTCTGTGAAGACACCGAGGACAACACCCCCAACCCGGCCGCCGCCTCCGCCTTCCTGGCCCGTCTCGGCGATCACGCCCCCGCGCTCCGGCTCGGTACCCCCGAAGTCGAACGTCTCGCTCCGCTCGTCGCGCGATGGCTCGCGACGACCGGTGCCACCGAGGCCGACCTCCGGCACGTCCTCACCGCCGACCTGCCCCGGCCCGTGCGGGCCCCGGCCGCGCATCTCGCGTACCGCCTGGCGAGCCGGACGCCCGCGCCGCGCACACCGGTCGAGCGGCTGGCCGAGTGCGGTGAGTGCCGCGATCCGCTGCCGCGTGGCGTGCGTACGGGTATCTGCCGCCGTTGCGCGGGGCTGGAGCCGTCGCCGCAGGCCGCTCCCCGGACCGTGCTCCACGGCATCGCCCTCGTCCGCGCCGCCCTCACAGGTTCCTCGTAGGCGGCTCACCGATCCCGCTGAGCGGGGCGCCATAGCGTCAGGGGCACGCACTGACCGAAGGTGGGGATCAGGATGGGGACCGAGATGAAGAAGAGTGCCTGGACCGTCGTCTGCGCCGTCGCCACGGTGATCCTCGGCCCGGCCGCCGTCACCGCGTCCGCGCTCGACCAGGCCAACAAGGCACCGATGCACCACGCGGTCAAGGCGGAGCAGGTGCAGGCCTACATTCCGGCGGACAGCAGCCGCCGGCGCACCACCGCGCTGTGAACGTGCTTGCCCAGTAAGGCAATCGGGCTTGTTTGCCACTTGGCCCGCGGGTTTGGAGAGCCTAACCTTTTGGGACAAAAGTAGGACAGAAGTGAGTGACCTGCGGTCGGGTTCGTGCCGCGCACTGGCCACTCCCGCTGTCGTCCTGCGAGGGCTTCCGCGCCTGCGCTACGGTGCGCGGGCCGACAGCCGCAGGGAATACGGGGGTTTTCCAGGCGGGGCGCAGCCTCGGTCCGCACGGTCGTCGGCCTTGTGGTGCGAGGGAGTCAGGGTGGGCGAGGGTGACCTGCTCGGGCTCGACTGGCGCAAAAGCAGTGCTTGCGATCCGGTCGAGTGCGTGGAAGTCGCCGTGACGGACGGGGGAGTTCGGGTGCGTGAGTCGCATCGCCCGAAGGGACACATCGTCGCCTTCGATGCCCCGGCCTGGCGGGAGTTTCTGCGCGCGTTATGCGGTACAACCCTGGGAGGTCCGGTGTGATGGGCGACTTCCGGCCATCAGGGCGGGGTGAAATCCGGGACGGGGGGTTCCTGTGGTTCGATTGGGCCGAGCAGTGAGACGATTTCCGGACCATTACCGGAGTCCAAAGCAGCTGCCTGGGGGCGAGATGGGGGATTCCACGGAGGATTCCACGGCCACGTCGCTTCCCACCGGGAACGTGGACAGGCCCGGCGCGCGGCCGTTGCTGCCGCTGGTCGCCTTGATCGTCGTCTGCTTCGTGCTCTCCGGTGGTACGGCCACGCTGATGGGTGTGCTGCTCTCCCTCGCGGTGACACCGGGGCTGCGTCCCTGGGTGTGGGCGGCGGTCGGCGCGACGGTGGCGGGTCTCGTGGGCCTGCTGCTCGACCGGGGTGCTACGGCTGCTGCCCGCCGGTTCCCGCAGTTGGCGGCTCGGGCTCTTGGGGACGGGTTCCGGTCGTCGGATTAGCCGGAGCGGCCGGAGCGGCCGGAGCGGCCGGAGTGGTCGCTGTGGCTGCCGTGGTGGAGTTCGTCTGACGGTTCCTGAACCACCTGCGTATTCGCCGGTAGACCAGGACGAACGTGCCGAACCCGCCGGTGCCGAAGACGCTCAGCATGAGCGTGCGCAGGGACGGGGTGTCTCCCGGGGCGATCGCGTGGACCAGGGCGTACAGGACGATGGCTGTCACCCACATGGCCGCGATCAGCCCCACGAATATGAGGGCGAGGCCCGCGGCGGCCCTGAGGAACCTCTTCAGGGCCGAGTCCGAGTTCGCCACCGCGTGCGAGAGGTAGGTCATCAAGTCCAGGAACGTCATGGGCCGGTCCAGGAGGACGTCCCTCGGCGGGGCCACCTCGGCCGGGGGCGGGGAGATGACCACGGTCGGCGGGCTCGGCTCCAGCGCGTCACCGGGCTCCGCCGGGACCGCGGGCACGGGTGTGCCGGCCTGTCCGCCCGGATCTGCCGTAGCGTCCGTATCTGTCGAAGCGGTCGACGAGGCGGGCTGGGGCACAGGGGTGCCCGGGCGGGCACTGTCCTGTGCCCGCCTCTGCCGTATCCGCCTGAAGACACCCGTCACGGGCCTCTCCGATCTCTGCCCGACTGTCGCCAGTAGGGGGGAAAGCTCCTGCTATGACGGGTACTGCTCCAGCACCTCGTCGATGAAGGCGACCGCTGCGTCGCCGGACTCGGCGTCGGTGCGGGACGTCTCGAACTTCTCCAGGTAGTCGACGACGGCCTCCTGGTCGTCGCGGGTCGTCAGTGCGCCGTTCGGGCCCTCCACGAAGAGAACGTCGTCATCGTCGTTGAACGTCAGCGCTATCGCGCCGTTGCGCAGCACGGGGTGGGCCCCCAGCGTGAACGGCACGACGCTCAGGTCCACGTGCGGGAGACGGGCGGCGGACTTCAGTTGTTCCAGCTGGGCGCGCATGGTCTCCGGTCCGCCGATCCAGCGCCGCAGCGCCGCCTCGTCGACCAGGAACCTCAGCCGTGGTCCGCCGGCCTCGCGGACCAACCGCCGCCGCCGCTCGGCGCGCAGCCGCACGCTCGCGTCGACCTTGGCCTCCGGCTGGCGGCCGTCCAGCAGCGCGCGGGTGTACTGCTCGGTCTGGAGCAGGCCGGGGACGAAGGTCGGGTCGTAGGCGGACAGGACGTCCGCCGCGCTCTCGAAACCGAGGTACACGGCGAACTGCGGGCCCACGGCGTCCCGGTACTCGCTCCACCACGGAGGCCGTCGGCTCGCGCGGGTGGCCTCTTCCAGCCGGCGCCGCGTCTCCTCGTCCCGCACACCGTACAGATCGAGGAGGGCGCGCAGGTCGGTCACCGACACACCGACCGAGCCGCCCTCGATACGGATCACCTTGGACGGCGACCAGGACAGCCGCTCGGCCACATCGGGCTGATTGAGCTGTGCGTCGTTGCGGAAAGCGCGCAGGGCCAGTCGCACCCTGCGCCGTTCAAGTGCGGGATCTTTCGACGCCATCTCCTCACGGTCCCGATTCTTTTCGAGGATGACTGAGGACTGCCACCCGGCAGTCTGCCACGAGCAACCTGCCAGGTGGCAACCTGCCCGGGTACGACTCGCCACCTGGCGGTCCGGGATGATTGGCCCCAGCGTACCCCCAGCGCGCGCAAAACCGGGAACAAACCCCTTGGCCAGGGTTTCTGACGGTGTGTCCGGTCGCTTGGCCCACGCACAGGAAGGATGGCGAGAAGGCGGAGGGGGTCAGTCCTTGAAGCGGGCCCAGAGGCGGGGGTAGCGCTCGGCGAGGGCCGACTCGTCCTCGAAGTCGACCGGTGTTCCCTCCGGCTCCGCCGGTGCCGGGGCGATGCCCAGGTCGGGGGCGACCGTGCCGGTGAGCTGCTCGTACGCCTCGTCCGCCGCGTAGCCCAGTTCCTCGCCGTCGCCGTCGGCCTCCTCGTCGAAGTCGTCCAGGAGGTCGGCCAGGGAGTCGGGGTCGTGGACCGCGCCCTCGTAGACCGCGCGGCCCTGGCCGATCAGCCAGCAGCGGAAGAAGTCGAACGCGTCGTCGCTGGCCCCGTCAAGGAGCACCCAGGCGGCGCCCCACAGGTCCCAGGTGTACGCGCGGTTGTAGCGGGCCTCGAAGTGACGGGCGAAGTCCAGGACCATCTCGGGGTCCAGCTGGAGAAGCCGGTCCACGAGCAGGTCGGCCTGCTCCTCGGGATCGCCCTCGGCGGCCTCGCGGGTGGCGTCCACCAGCTCCCAGAACTCCATCTCGTCCATCACGGGTCCAGCATCGGCCCTCGGGCACACGGGCGCACGCGGAGTGCGGCGGATCTCGTCAGGCGCGGGCGTACAGCCCGGCCAGCCGCCGCGCGTCCCGCGCGAAGCGGGCCCGCAGCGACTGCGGCGCCAGCACCTCCACCTCCGGGCCGAGCGCGGTCAGCTGGGTGTGCGCGACCTCCTCGGACTCCACCCGCAGGGTCAGCGTCACCCAGCCGTCACCGGCCGCCTCGCCCGTCTCCGTCTCGGTTGCCTGCGCCGCCGCCGCCTCCGCCGCCTCGGCCGTCTCCGCCCGCGCCTCCACCGCGTCCCTCGCGGACACCGGATCGACGGCGTACGGCAGCCTCCGCATCCCCTCCGCCGTCAGCCGGACCACCACCTCGGCCCGCAGGATCGAGCGCGCGAAGCCCTCCGCCCGCTCCGCCCAGTGGCCCGGCAGATCGAAGTCCTCGTCCCGCTCGAAGCGGGCCCGCGAGACCTCGACGGCGGTGAAGCGGTCCATGCGGTACGTCCGGAAGGCGTCCGCTGGCGGGACCCGCGCGCACAGGTACCAGACCCCCGCCTTCAGCACCAGCCCGTACGGCTCCAGCTCCCGCTCCACCTCGCCGCCGTCCCGTCGGTAGCGGGCCGTCACGCACCGGTCGTCCCACACCGCCTCGGCGACGGCGGGCAGCAGTGCCGGTGTCTCCGGCTCGCGGAACCAGGCCGGCGCGTCCAGGTGGAAGCGCTGGGCCGCCGTGCGCGGGGCGTCCCGGAAGGAGGGGAGCAGGGCGGCGGACACCTTCAGGTGGGCCGCCGAGGCCACGTCCGCCAGCCCCATGTCGCGCAGCGCCCCCGGCACACCGGACAGGAACAGCGCCTCCGCCTCGGTGCGGGCCAGACCGGTCAGCCGGGTCCGGTAGCCGCCGATCAGCCGGTAGCCCCCCGCCCGGCCCCGGTCCGCGTACACCGGCACCCCCGCCTCCGACAGCGCCTGTGCGTCCCGGGTGACCGTGCGCTCGGACACCTCCAGCTCGCGCGCGAGCTCCGCGGCGGTCATGGAAGGCCGGGACTGGAGCAGGAGCACCATCTTGATCAGGCGGGCGGCACGCATGCGTTCATCATGCCGGGCACCACTGACAGCGAAGGGGCACGGCGAGACGTCGTGCCCCTTCCCTCGGCCGTGCGCTGTTACAGGCCGTACTTCTCCCGCGCTTCCTTCACCGCGGCCGCCTTGACCTCGCCGCGCCGGGCGAGCTGGGCCAGGGCCGCGACGACGATCGACTCCGCGTCGACGCCGAAGTGGCGGCGGGCCGCCTCACGGGTGTCCGAGAGGCCGAAGCCGTCGGCGCCCAGGGAGGACCAGTCCTGGTCGACCCACTGCGCGATCTGGTCGGGGACCTGGCGCATGTAGTCGGAGACCGCGAGCACCGGGCCCTCGGCGCCCTGCAGCGCCCGGCGGACGAACGGCACCCGCTCCTCGCCGCGCAGCAGGGCCGCGTCGGCCTCGAGCGCGTCGCGGCGCAGCTCCGTCCAGGAGGTGGCCGACCAGACGTCGGCCGCCACGCCCCACTCGTCGGCGAGCAGCCGCTGCGCCTTCAGCGCCCAGTGGATCGCCGTGCCGGAGCCCAGCAGCTGGATGCGCGGGGCGTTGGCCGGCACGGTCACGCCCGCGGACTCCGCCGTGTTGAAGCGGTACAGGCCCTTGACGATGCCCTCGTCGATGCCGGCGACGGCGGGCTTCGCGGGCTGCGGCAGGGGCTCGTTGTAGACGGTCAGGTAGTAGAAGACGTTCGGGTCCTCACCGGGGGCCGTCTCGCCGTACATCCGGCGCAGGCCCTCGCGGACGATCACCGCGATCTCGTACGCGAACGCCGGGTCGTACGACAGTGCCGCCGGGTTCGTCGCCGCGATCACCGGGGAGTGGCCGTCGGCGTGCTGGAGGCCCTCGCCGGTCAGGGTGGTGCGGCCCGCCGTGGCGCCGACGAGGAAGCCGCGGCCGAGCTGGTCGCCGAGCTGCCACATCTGGTCGGCGGTGCGCTGCCAGCCGAACATCGAGTAGAAGATGTAGAAGGGGATCATCGCCTCGCCGTGCGTCGCGTACGCGGTCGACGCGGCGATGAAGTCGGCCATCGAACCGGCCTCGGTGATCCCCTCGTTGAGGATCTGGCCGTTCTCGGCCTCCTTGTAGTACATCAGCTGGTCGCGGTCGACCGGCTCGTACGTCTGGCCCTTCGGCGAGTAGATGCCGAGGGACGGGAAGAGGCTCTCCATGCCGAAGGTGCGCGCCTCGTCCGGGACGATCGGCACCCAGCGCTTGCCGGTCTCCTTGTCGCGGACCAGGTCCTTGACCAGGCGGACGAAGGCCATGGTGGTGGCCACGTTCTGGGAGCCGGAGCCCTTGTCGAAGGAGGCGAAGGCCTTCTCGGCGGGGGCGGGCAGCGGGGCGAGCGGGTGGACGCGGCGGGCCGGGGCCGGGCCGCCGAGGGCCGCGCGGCGCTCCTGGAGGTAGCGGACCTCGGGGGAGTCGGCGCCCGGGTGGCCGTAGGGGACCACGCCGTCGGTGAAGTCGCTGTCCTTGATGGGCAGTTCGAGCAGGTCGCGCATCGCCTTGAACTCGTCCACCGACAGCTTCTTCATCTGGTGGTTGGCGTTCTTCGACGCGAAGCCCTCGCCGAGGGTGTGGCCCTTGACCGTCTGGGCCAGGATCACGGTCGGCGCGCCCTTGTGTTCGACGGCGGCCTTGTACGCGGCGTAGACCTTGCGGGCCTCGTGGCCGCCGCGGGAGAGGTGGAAACACTCGAGGATCTTGTCGTCGCTCAGCAGCTTCGCCATCTCCACGAGCGCCGGGTCGGCGCCGAAGAAGTCCTGGCGGATGTAGGCGGCGTCGCGGGTCTGGTACGTCTGGACCTGCGCGTCCGGTACCTGGCGCAGGCGGCGTACGAGCGCACCCGTGGTGTCCAGGGCGAACAGCTCGTCCCACGCCGTGCCCCACAGCGTCTTGACCACGTTCCAGCCGGCGCCGCGGAACTGGGCCTCCAGCTCCTGCACGATCTTGAAGTTGGCGCGCACCGGGCCGTCGAGGCGCTGCAGGTTGCAGTTGATGACGAAGGTGAGGTTGTCCAGCTCCTCGCGGGCGGCGAGCGCGAGGGCCGCCGTCGACTCGGGCTCGTCCATCTCGCCGTCGCCGAGGAAGGCCCACACGTGGGAGGCGGAGACGTCCTTGATGCCGCGGCTGGTGAGGTAGCGGTTGAAGCGGGCCTGGTAGATCGCGGAGAGCGGGCCGAGGCCCATCGACACCGTGGGGAACTCCCACAGCCAGGGCAGGCGGCGCGGGTGCGGGTAGGAGGGCAGGCCGCTGCCGCCGGCCTCCTGGCGGAAGTTGTCGAGGTGCGTCTCGTCCAGCCGGCCGTCGAGGAAGGCGCGGGCGTAGATGCCGGGGGAGGCGTGGCCCTGGATGTAGAGCTGGTCGCCGGAGCCTGCGGCCTCTTTCGCGTCCTTGCCCTTGAAGAAGTGGTTGAAGCCGGTCTCGTACAGCCAGGCGGCCGAGGCGAAGGTGGCGATGTGGCCGCCGACGCCGTGCTTGCTGCCCCGGGTGACCATCGCGGCCGCGTTCCAGCGGTTCCAGGCGGTGATCCGGGCCTCCATCGCCGGGTCACCGGGCAGGTCCGGTTCGGCGGAGGTGGGGATGGTGTTGACGTAGTCGGTCTCGAGGAGCTTCGGCAGCGCGATGCCGCCCGCCTCGGCGCGCTCCAGCGTGCGGCGCATCAGGTACGCGGCGCGGTGCGGCCCGGCTTCCCTGGCGACGGCGTCCAGGGAGGCCCGCCACTCGGCGGTCTCCTCGGGGTCGCGGTCCGGGAGCTGGTCGAGCGCGCTCGGCTGGATGGCGTTGGGGTCGGTCATGTCGCCGCCTTCCTCAGTCGAAGGGGGTTCCCTGTGAGATGTGTCGGGTGCCCTAGGTCTTTGGCAGGACAGGGCGACGGACCTCGGGTAGAAGTCCGTCGGCGACTCTAACTCCCTGATCGATGATCGATCAAAGGGTTGAGGGGCAAAACCTCTTGATTTCGAGAAAGTCGGCACGGGGTGCCTCCGGCGAGGGCACCGAGTGTCGTGGTTGGGCGGGGTTTTCCCAGGTCGGACGGCGTTTGAGCGGGGGAGCGCTCGGGTGATCCGGTGGGCGAAGGCCGGGTCAGGGGCGGGGCGCAGCCGATGACGTGGGCTTTCGGCTGGTCGGTGATGCGCGGGTCCCGGTGGGGCGGTCGGCGCGGTTGCGTGGGTGCTGCCGAGTCGCGGCGTTGGGGGGCTCCCCTGTGGGGGCGGGCGGGGTCCGGGGGAGGGGCCGGGTCAGGGGCGGGGGGCGCAGCCCAGGACGTGGGCTTTCACCAGGTCGGCGATGCGCGGGTCCCGGCGCTTGAAGGCCTGCACCAGTTCCTCGTGCTCCTCGGCGTAGGACTGCTGGACCGTGCCCAGCCAGCGGATGGAGAGGGCGGTGAACACCTCGATGCCCAGGCCCTCCCAGGTGTGCAGCAGCACCGAGTTGCCGGCCGCGCGGACCAGTTCGCGGTGGAAGGCCACCGTGTGCCGGACCTGGCCCGTGCCGTCGGCGTCGCGGTCGGCCTCGTACAGCGCGTCGACGTGCGGCTCCAGGGCCGAGCAGTCCTCCGCGAGGCGGGCGGCCGCCAGTTCCGCGGCGATGGCCTCCAGGCCCGCCCGCACCGGGTAGCTCTCCTCCAGGTCGGCCGACGTCAGGTTCCGCACCCGTACGCCCTTGTTCGGCGCGGACTCGATCAGGCGCAGGGACTCCAGCTCGCGCAGGGCCTCCCGGACGGGGGTCTGGCTCACCTCCAGCTCGGTGGCGATCCGGCGCTCCACGATGCGCTCGCCCGGCTGCCAGCGCCCGCTGACGATTCCCTCCACGATGTGCTCGCGGATCTGCTCGCGCAGCGAGTGGACGACGGGCGCGGTCATGGCGGGCTCCTTAGGGAGGGGCCGTACTGCGGCTCCCGGGGGCGTTGACGTTTAGACAATACGGTGGGTTCGTTCCGCGGGCAGGGCGTGTGGGTGGGCTTTTGCCCAGGTGAGACGAGGCGCACACGAGGTTTCCGGCGCGTGCGGCCGGCCCTCGAAGGGCGGCGCCCCGCCCGGGAAAGCCCGGACGGGGCGCCTTACTGCCTGCTCGGGGGCGTCAGAGGCCGAGCTCGACCTCGAACTCGCCCGCCTCCAGGATCGCCTTGACCGCCGTCAGGTAACGGGCCGCGTCGGCGCCGTCCACCAGGCGGTGGTCGTAGGAGAGGGTCAGGTAGGTCATGTCGCGGACGCCGATGACCGTGCCCTCCTCGGTCTCGATGACGGCCGGACGCTTGACCGTGGCACCGATGCCGAGGATCGCGACCTGGCCCGGCGGCACGATGATCGTGTCGAACAGCGCGCCGCGCGAACCGGTGTTGGAGATGGTGAAGGTCGCGCCGGACAGCTCGTCCGGGGTGATCTTGCTGGCCCGGACCTTGCCCGCGAGCTCGGCCGTGGCCTTGGCGATACCGGCGATGTTGAGGTCGCCCGCGTGCTTGATGACCGGGGTCATCAGGCCCTTCTCGGAGTCCACCGCGATACCGATGTTCTCGGAGTCGAAATAGGTGATCGTGCCCTCGGCCTCGTTGATCTTGGCGTTGATGACCGGGTGGGCCTTCAGTGCCTGGGCCGCCGCCTTCACGAAGAACGGCATCGGGGACAGCTTGACGCCCTCGCGGGCGGCGAAGGAGTCCTTGGCCTGGGTGCGCAGGCGCATCAGGCGCGTGACGTCGACCTCGACGACCGACGACAGCTGGGCCTGCTCGTGCAGCGCCTTGACCATGTTGTCGCCGATGACCTTGCGGATGCGCGGCATCTTGACGGTCTGGCCGCGCAGCGGGGAGACCTCGAGCGCCGGGGCCTTCTTGGCCGGAGCGGCGGCCGCGGCCGGAGCCGGGGCAGCGGCGGCGGCCTTCGCGGCCTCGGCGGCGGCGATGACGTCCTGCTTGCGGATGCGGCCGCCGACGCCGCTGCCCTTGACGGTGGACAGGTCGACGCCGTTCTCGGCGGCGAGCTTGCGCACCAGCGGGGTCACGTACGCGCCCTCGTCGGTCGCCTGGGTGGCCGTCGGCGCGGTCGGCGCGGTGGCCGGCGTGACCGGGGCCGGGGCAGGGGCCGGGGCGGGCGCCGGAGCGGACGGCACCGGCTCGGGGGCCGCCGGGGTGGTCACCTGCTGCGGAGCCGGAGCCGTGGGCGCCTGCGGGGCCGGAGCGGCCGGGGCGGGGGCGGGCGCCGGAGCGGCGGGGGCGGCCGGCGCGGGAGCCGGGGCCGGGGCCTCGGCGGCGGGCGAACGCTTCCGCGCGCTGATCGAGGAGGGGCAGCGGGAGGGCGTCTTCTCCACGGCGACCCCCGCCGA
>NZ_JBEXLP010000142.1:0-12379 GCF_040610035.1 Streptomyces sp. NPDC004542 | reverse complement strand
GGCTGCCGGCCGGGAACTGCTGCGGCCCGCGGACTGACCTCCCGCGCCTCCCGCCGGCCGCCGCCCAGTACCCCCGCGAAGAGCACGAGGCCGCACCGCCGTCGGGCGCCCGCCGGTACCGCGTCGGAATGCCGTTGCGGCAAAAGGCGGACGGCCGGGGACGGTGACGGCGCGCCGGTCCGGGGCCTGTCGGTGCCCTGCCTCTAATGGGACTCCGCGGCCCGCGCAGGACGGCCCGCGCAGGAGACGGCCCGCCGGGGACGGAGGCAGATGCACGAGATGTCCATCGCGCTCGCGGTGATCGCAGAGGTGGCCGAGGCGGCCGAACGGGCCGGTGACGTCACCGCGGTGCGATCGGTGCGGCTCGAGGTGGGCGAACTCGCCGGTGTCGTCCCCGACGCCCTGGCCTTCTCCTTCGAACTGGCCTGCGCCGGGACCGTCCTGGAGGGCGCCGGACTCGTCGTCGACACGCTGCCGGGCCGGGCCCGCTGCGGGCCGTGCGCGCACGAATGGGCCGTCGGGATGCCACCCCTGCTGAACTGCCCGCGATGCGACGGCGGGTCCACCGAGCTGCTGTCCGGCCGTGAGCTGCGCATCGCCGACGTGCGCTGGGAGACCGGGCCGCTGCCCGAGGCCACCCGCGAACCGATCCTCGAGGAGCGCTGAACCATGTGCCGTGTGGTCGACCTGCAACAGGCCGTGCTCGCCCGCAACGACGAGGCCGCGCGCACCCTGCGCGAGGAACTCGCGGCGCTGGGCACCACCGTCGTCAATCTGCTCTCCAGCCCGGGCAGCGGCAAGACCGCGCTGCTCGAGCACGAACTCACCCTGGCCCGGCAGCGGTCCGTGCCGGTAGCGGCGCTGACCGCCGACCTCGCCACCGAGAACGACGCGGCCCGCCTGGCCCGTTCGGGTGTCCCGGTCAAGCAGATCCTCACCGACGGTCTGTGCCATCTGGAGGCCGCGATGCTCGCCCGGCACCTCCAGGGCTGGCTTCCCGACCCCACCCGGCTGCTGTTCGTGGAGAACGTCGGCAATCTCGTCTGCCCGGCCTCCTACGACCTCGGGGAGACGCTGCGGGTCGTCCTCGCCTCGGTGACGGAGGGCGAGGACAAGCCCCTGAAGTACCCCACCGCGTTCGGTCTCGCCCACCTGGTGGTCGTCACCAAGACCGACATCGCCGAGGCCGTCGGTTTCGACGAGGCGCAGTTCCGCGCCAACGTCGAGCGGGTCAATCCCGGGGTGGAGGTGCTGCTCACCTCGGTGCGCCGCGCCGAGGGGGGCGGCGCCCTGCTGGACCGGGCGCTGGCGGCGGCGGACGGCGCGCTGCTGCACAGCCCCGTCATGGGCCGTCCCCGGCACGAGCACACCACCCCCGCCAGCGTCACCGCCGTCGTCCCGTCCGGCTCGTGAGCATCCTGCCCCCGCCGGCCGGGACCGGCCTGCGCACCGCGCTGCGCCGCCGGATCACCGTGCGGGGCGTGGTGCAGGGCGTCGGCTTCCGGCCGTACGTGCACTCTCTCGCCACCTCCCTCGAGCTGACCGGACACGTGACCAACACGCCGGAGGGCGTCGTCGCGGAGGTCGAGGGCGCGCCGGAGGCGGTGGCCCGGTTCTGCGCCCGCATCGCGCGGGACGCGCCGCCCCTGGCCCGCGTCGACGCGGTCGACCAGCAGGAGGTGCCCGCCACCGGTTCCGCCGTGTTCACCATCCTGGCCTCCCGGGCCGACGGCCCGGCCCGCACCCTGGTTCCGCCGGACACCGCGACCTGCGCCGCCTGCCTGCGGGAGCTGGCGGATCCCGCCGACCGGCGCCATCGCCACCCGTTCGTGAACTGCACCCACTGCGGACCGCGGTTCACGATCGTCACCGGCCTGCCCTACGACCGGGCGGCCACCACGATGGCCGGGTTCCCGATGTGCCCCGACTGCTCCCGCGAGTACGCCGACCCCGCCGACCGCCGCTTCCACGCCCAGCCGGTCGCCTGTCCGGCCTGCGGCCCACGCCTGCGCCTGCTCGCCGCGGCGGAGCCCGGCGCGACACCGCGGGACACCGGCGCGGCGGACCCGGCCGCCGCCGCCCGGACCCTGCTGGCCGCCGGCGCGATCGTCGCCGTGAAGGGGCTCGGCGGCTACCACCTGGCGTGCGACGCCACCGACCCCGACGCGGTCGCGCTGCTCCGCCGCCGCAAGGCCCGCGGGGCCAAGCCGTTCGCCCTCATGGCCAGGGGCGCCGCCGACGTCGAGCACCTCGTCCGGCTCGGCCCCGAGGAACACGCCCTGCTCAGCGGCCCCGCCCGGCCCATCGTGCTGCTGCGCCGCCACGACCCCGGCGGGGACGCCGCACACCTCCGCCCGGCCCCGGCCGTCGCCCCCGGCAGCCCCGACCTCGGTGTCATGCTGCCGTACACCCCCGTCCACCACCTCCTGCTCGGTCTGCCCAGGGACGCCGAAGGGCCCCGCCTGCTGGTCATGACCAGCGGCAACGTCTCCGGTGAACCGATCGTCACCGACGACGCGGAGGCGCTCGTGCGGCTGGCGCACCTGGCGGACGCCTGGCTCACCCACGACCGGCCGATCCACGTGCCGTGCGACGACTCCGTGGTCCGCGTGTGCGACGGCAGACCCCTCCTGGTACGCCGGGCCCGCGGCTACGCGCCCGTGCCGCTGGACCTGCCGGTCCCCGTCCGCCCGGCGCTCGCCGTCGGCGGCGACCTCAAGAACGCCTTCTGCCTGGGTGAGGGCCGCCGCGCCTGGCTGTCTGCGCACATCGGCGACATGGACGACCTCGCCACCCAACGCGCCTTCGCCCGGGCCGTGACCCAGCTGGAGTCCATCACCCCGGTCCGGCCCGAGCTGCTGGCGGCCGACCGGCACCCCGGCTACCGCTCCGCCGGGTGGGCCGAGCGGAACGCGGCGGGCCGCACCGTGGTCCGGGTCCAGCACCACCACGCGCACATCGCCGCCGCGATGGCCGAGAACGGTCTGGACGGCAGCCGTCCGGTGCTCGGCGTCGCCTTCGACGGCACGGGCTACGGCGACGACGGGGCGGTGTGGGGCGGGGAGTTCCTGCTCGCCGACTACGCCGGCTACACCCGGTTCGCCCACCTCGCCTACGTGCCCCTGCCCGGCGGCGACGCCGCGGTGCACCGGCCCTACCGCATGGCCCTCGCCCATCTGCGCGCGGCCGGACTCGACTGGTCCGCCGGCCTGCCTTGCGTGGCCACCTGCCCGCGCGACGAGATGGCCGTGCTCGCGCGGCAGCTGGAGCGGAACCTCCACTGCGTGCCCACCTCCAGCATGGGACGGCTCTTCGACGCGGTGTCGTCCCTCGCCGGGGTGTGCCACCGGGCGGGATACGAAGCACAGGCGGCCGTAGAGCTGGAGGCAGCCGCGCTCGGGGCCTCCCGCGGGGACGGCGGAGCCTACGCCTTCGGTCTGCCGGAGCAGCCCGACGAGGGCCCGCTGCGGGCCGATCCGGCACCCGTCCTCGCGGCGATCGTGGACGACCTGGCGGCGGGCGTGCCGGCGGCGGTGATCGCGGCCCGGTTCCACCGGGGCGCGGCCGGCCTGGTCCACCGGCTCTGCGTACGCGCGCGGGAGCGGCACGGAGTGGACACGATCGCCCTCACCGGGGGCGTGTTCCTCAACTCCGTGCTCTCCTCGGCCTGCGCCGCGGCCCTGGACGGGGACGGCTTCACGGTGCTGCGCCACCACCTGGTCCCGCCGGGCGACGGCGGCCTGGCCCTCGGCCAGCTCGTGGTGGCCGCCCGCGCCGTCCCCGAAGCCTGCGACCGACCCCACAGCTGACCCCACAGCGAGGAGAAGCCCATGTGCCTTGCCGTACCCGGCAGAGTGCTGGACATCCAGGAACGCGACGGCACCCGGATGGCCGCCGTCGACTTCGGCGGCGTCGTGAAGGACGTGTGCCTCGAGTACCTGCCCGACCTCCAGGTCGGTGAGTACGCCATCGTGCACGTCGGATTCGCGCTGCAGCGCCTCGACGAGGAGTCGGCCCGGCAGACGCTCGAACTCTTCGCCGAACTCGGCATGCTCGAGGAGGAGTTCGCAGACCCCTGGAAAGCGGCCGCGGGCGAGGAGGCCCAGAAGTGAAGTACATCGACGAGTTCCAGGACCCCGAGCTGGCGCGCCGGCTGCTGGACGAGATCCACGCCACGGTGACCCGGCCCTGGGCGCTCATGGAGGTCTGCGGCGGGCAGACCCACTCCATCATCCGCCACGGCATCGACCAGCTCCTCCCCGAACAGGTCGAGCTGATCCACGGCCCGGGCTGCCCGGTGTGCGTGACCCCGCTGGAGGTCATCGACAAGGCCTTGGAGATCGCCTCCCGCCCCGAGGTGATCTTCTGCTCCTTCGGTGACATGCTGCGGGTGCCCGGCACCGGGCGCGACCTGTTCCAGGTACGCGGTCAGGGCGGGGACGTCCGGGTGGTGTACTCGCCGCTGGACGCCCTGCGGATCGCCGAGGAGCACCCGGACCGCCAGGTGGTGTTCTTCGGCATCGGCTTCGAGACGACCGCGCCCCCGAACGCGATGACCGTCCACCAGGCACGCAGGCTGGGCATCCGCAACTTCAGCCTGCTGGTCTCGCACGTCCGCGTCCCGCCCGCCATCGAGGCGATCATGCGCTCCCCGGACTGCCGGGTGCAGGGCTTCCTGGCCGCCGGGCACGTGTGCACCGTCATGGGCGTCGACGAGTACCCGGAGCTGGCCGAGCGGCACCGTGTCCCGATCGTGGTGACCGGCTTCGAACCCCTCGACATCCTCGAGGGTGTCCGCCGCACCGTGGCCCAGCTGGAACGCGGCGAACACCGCGTCGACAACGCCTACGCCCGGGCCGTCCGGGCCGGGGGCAACCCGGCCGCCCGCGCCATGCTCCAGGACGTCTTCGAGGTCACCGACCGGGCCTGGCGGGGCATCGGCGTGATCCCCGACAGCGGCTGGCGGCTGTCCGCCAGATACCGCGAGTACGACGCCGAGTTCCGCTTCTCCGTCGAGGACATCCAGACCCGCGAGCCCGCCGAGTGCCGCAGCGGCGAGGTCCTGCAGGGCCTCATCAAGCCCTACGAGTGCGAGGCGTTCGGCACCCGCTGTACCCCGCGCTCCCCGCTCGGGGCCACCATGGTCTCCAGCGAGGGCGCCTGCGCCGCCTACTACCTCTACCGGCGTCTTCGGACCACCCCCGCCGCCCGGGAGGCGAGCCCCGTTGGCTGACACCACCGACACCCTGGACCTGACCGGCTGGACCTGCCCGGCCCCGCTGCGCGACCAGCCCCGGATCGTCATGGGCCACGGCGGGGGCGGCACCCTGTCCGCCGAACTCGTCCAGCACGTCTTCGCGCCCGCCTTCGGCGGGGACACCCTGGCCCAGCTGGGCGACGCCGCCACCGTGTCCCTGGGCGGGGCCCGGCTGGCCTTCTCCACCGACTCCTTCGTGGTACGGCCGCTGTTCTTCCCCGGCGGCAGCATCGGCGACCTCGCCGTCAACGGCACCGTCAACGACCTCGCCATGAGCGGGGCCCGGGCCGCCTACCTCTCCTGCGGGTTCATCCTGGAGGAGGGCGTGGAGCTGGAGACCGTCGCGCGGGTGGCCGAGGCGCTCGGCACGGCCGCGCGGGCGGCGGGCGTCGAGGTGGCCACGGGCGACACCAAGGTCGTCCAGGCCGGTCACGGCGACGGGATCTACGTCAACACCGCCGGGATCGGTCTCGTACCCGCCGGAGTAGACCTGCGCCCGCAGCGGGTCGTGCCCGGTGACGTGGTGATCGTCAGCGGCCCCCTCGGCTTGCACGGCGTGGCCGTCATGAGCGTGCGCGAGGGGCTGGAGTTCGGGGTGGAGATCGTCAGCGACTGCGCGCCGCTGGGCTCTCTGGTCGCGGCCATGCTCGCCGTCACCCCGGACCTGCACGCGCTGCGCGACCCCACCCGCGGCGGTCTGGCGGCCTGTCTCAACGAGATCGCGGCCGCCTCCGGCACGGGGATCGTCCTCACCGAACGCGAGGTCCCGGTCCCGCCCGCGGTGGCCAACGCCTGCGCGGTCCTCGGCCTCGACCCCTTCTACGTCGCCAACGAGGGCAAACTGGTGGCCTTCGTGCCGCGCGAGCACGCCGATGCCGTCCTGGCCGCGATGCGGGCCCATCCGCTGGGCGCTCAGGCCGCGATCATCGGCGAGGCGGTGGCCGACCACCCCGCCATGGTGGTGGCCCGCACGGGGCTGGGCGGCACCCGGGTGGTCGACATGCCGCTCGGGGAGCAACTGCCCCGGATCTGCTGACGCGTCCCGCAGGGCCCCGCGTGCGCTCACCCGTACGGCCCGTGCCCCGGTGGCTCGCCGCCGGCGGGTCAGCCGTCGTGCGGCGCAGCCAGGACGGCCAGGGTGCCGTTGGCCCGGCGCAGCGCCGGTTCCAGGGTGGCGGGGGAGTGCAGCGCGCCGGTGCCGTCGGGCGGGAGCAGCCACTCCAGAAACCGGGCGGCCCGGTACGGCGGGGGCACGGCCACCCAGGCGCCCCTGCCCGCGTACCGCACTCCGGAACCGATCCACCGCCCGGGCGGATCGGGTGGCAGGAAAAAGCCGACCCGGTGGGCCGCGGTGTCCACGAGGACGGGGCCGGGCACGGGCAGCACGGGCTGCCAGAGCAGATCCAGGGTGAGCAGACCCAGCCGCTCGGGGACGCTCAGCAGGTCCCAGAAACGTCCGGCCTCGAGCAGCACGACGCCGTCGCCGTGGTCCCACTGCCGCTTGCAGGCCCGGAGGTCCGGCGCGGCGGCGGCGAGCCACTCCACGCCCTGCGTCCACATCGTGTTCATGGCTGCTCCGGCTGGTGTCTGCGCTACGGGGTGACCGCACCCCACGTCGGCACGTGCACGCTGGTAGGTATTTCTGTGGGACGGAAGGGGTGGCGCAGCGTGGCGTTTCCGTGACCGCCGCGCAGCGACCGCCGTGACCCGGGTGACTCAGGAGGAGGGAGCGGCGTCCTCCGGCGGCACCGGCTCCGGTGTCAGCAGCAGCATCGTCGCGTCGTCCAGGACGACTCCGCAGTGCTGTACGAGATCCGCCCACACCCGGTCGGGCAGCCCGGCCGGCTCCCCTTCGGCGAGCGCGCCGAGCCGGTCGGCCAGCGGATAGAAGGTGCCGGCGGAGTCCCTGGCCTCCCAGACACCGTCCGAGGCCAGGAACAGGCGGTCACCGGGCCGCAGTTCCACCGTGGCCTCCTTGGGCGGATCCAGATCGGTCAGCCCCAGCCCGAGCGGAGCCCCCGGCACGACCTCCACCTCGCGGGCCCGCCCCGCGTGCAGCAGCAGCGGCGCCGGATGACCGCAGGCCACCAGGCGCACCGACCGGGCGTCGCAGGAGAACTCCAGCAGGACCGCGGTGGCGAACAGCTCGGCGTGCCGGACGGCCGCCGAATCCACCCTGAGCCTGCGGTCCAGCCGCGCGGCGACGGACTCCAGGTCGGGCTCGTCCAGCACCGCCTCGCGGAACGCCCCGAGCAGCGACACCACGGAGGGGACCGGCACCAGCCCGTGCCCCTGCACGTCGGCCATCACCGCCCGCACCCCGTGCGGGCTCGTCCGTACGTCGATGAAGTCCCCGCCGACCAGCGTGCCCTGCTGCGCCGCCCGGTACAGGCCCACGCACCCCACCGGCCCCACGCGCTCCGGCAGCGGGGGGACCACGGCCCGCTGCACGGCCTCGGCGACCGTCCGCTCGGTGACCAGCTGGGCGTCGCGGTGGCTGCGCACGTACGAGACGAACACACTGAGCAGGGAGACGAAGCAGATGGTGAGCAGGTCGGTGTCGCCCGGCCGGTCCAGGTTCGCGGCCGGGACGTTCAGCAGCCCGATGGCGAGACCGCCCAGCACGGCGGTCGCCAGCGGCCCGTACGACAGCACGGCCAGCGGGGGGATGGCCCCCAGCAGGAAGCCGATGTCCAGCGGGTGCGGACTGGCCACCGTGGCCGCCGTCACGACCGCGAGCAGCACCACGGGCAGCACCCGCACCCAGCGCGGCGGGGGCGCTCCCCGCAGCCAGCCGGGGCGCTCCGCGTACCGGCTCGACGGCCGGGCGCCCACCCTGCCCACATGCCCACGCTACGCCCGGCCGCCCGTTCGGGCCCGGGAAAGCGGCGGATGCCGTTCCGTTTCACGTTCCCACGAATCCGCAGGTTTGCCGACCCCGTCTCGGCACATCCGTAAGGTGCACGGTTTCCCAACGAATTGTGGAGGACAAGTGGGCATCATCGCCTGGATCCTGATAGGGCTGCTCGCCGGTGCCATCGCCAAGCTCCTGCTGCCGGGCAAGGACCCCGGTGGCATCATCATCACCATGCTGATCGGCATCGCCGGTGGTCTGCTGGGCGGCTGGCTGGGCAAGGTGATCTTCGGAGTCGACTCCGTGGACGGCTTCTTCGACCTGTCGACGTGGATCGCCGCGATCGTCGGCTCGCTGATCCTGCTGGTGCTGTACCGGCTCATCACCGGCAACCGGCACTCGCACCGGCACGCGTGACTCACGGTGGGTCAGGGCTCAGGACGCGGGCCCTGACGACCCGCCGCGACCAGTATGGGAACTCAGCGGTCCCGGTCGGGCAGGAGGGCGTGGGCCGCGGCGAGGATCTCGGTCAGACGCAGACCGAAACCGGCGTCGCACGCGTGGGGTCGACCCCTGCGGGCGGCGCCGGTCAGTGCGTCCACGGCCCGGCCGTAGGCGGCCAGGGCCCCTTCGGAACTCTCCGGAAGCGCGGTCACCCCGGTCGTCCCCCGCAGTTCGACGGTGACTCCGGCCGCCCCGGGCGGGGCGGTGAGGCTCAGCGTCAGTGTGCTGGAGGCGCCCCCGGCGTGCTCCAGGACCAGGTGGGTGGTGTCCCCGGGGCCGTACGCCGCGGCCGTCACGCGCCGTACGTCGCCGAGGACGGGCAGCAGCACGGACAGGGCGTGCGGGCCGACGTCCCACAGACCGCCCTTCTCCCGGCGCCACGGTGAGCCCGCGAACGGGCTGTCCGTCGTGAACACCGCGCCGAGCCAGTCCGCCCGGGCGGTGAACCAGCCCGCCCGGTCCGCCTGTTCGGCGATCCACGCCTCGGTCTCGGGCTGGAACCGGGTGGTGAGGAAGACCACCGAGGCGACCCCGGCCTCCCGTACCGCGTCGACCACGGCGCGGCCCCGCGGCACCGTCGCGGCCAGTGGCTTGTCCAGCAGCAGATGGCAGCCGGCGCGGGCCGCGCGCTCGGCGAGCGGGGCCTGGACGTCCGGTGGCAGGGCGATCGCGACGGCGTCCGCCTCGGCGAACAGGGCGTCGGCATCGTCGTAGGCGCGGATGCCGTGCCGTTCCGCCAGTTCGGCGGCGGCTTCCGCGCGCCGCCCCCACACGCCCACGAGCTCCACCTCCTGGTGTCCGCTGAGGGCCGGGGCGTGCACCATGCGGGCCCAGGGGCCGGTGCCGAGCAGTCCGATGCGCATCGCGCCAGCCTCGCACACTCCGGGTCCGGCGGGGAGAGGGCGGGGTGCCCGCCGGGGAACGCGGTGCGTCAGGCGGCCGGCCGCTGCGCCGCGGCCCGTCCGTCCTCGGTCGCCGTCCGCGCGTGGTCGGCGGCTCCGTCTCGCCGGCCGCCCCGGACCAGGCGCAGATGCCTCCGTCCGCCGGCATGCCGCGGCCCGTCCGGGGCGGAGCCGAGCAGGTGCTCCTCCACCCGGTCCATGACCACCAGCAGAGCGGCCAGCAGCGGCAGCAGCAGTACGGCGACGACCACGGCATCCCCTTGGTCGGACAACGCACTTCGGGTGCTCACCATCGGGTCGGGGATGCGCGCGCCGGGGGTGAAGGAACGGTGACGATCCCTCCCGCCGGTCCGGCGGTCAGCCGAAGACGGCCGGGCGACACGATCGCGTCATCTCCTCGGCGTGGCGCGTGAGACGGGCATGATCCGCGGCCTTACGGGCATACGGTGCACAAAACTCTAGAGAGGGGCACCTACGTGCTGGTCCCGGACCCGAAGGTCGTCAGGAAGCTGCTGACCCGCTACGCATCGCTGCGGATCGCTCAGGCCGAGCAGAACACACCGGCGGTGACACGGGAACTCGAGGACGTGAGTTACACGTTGTGCGTGATGATGGCGACGATGGACATCGGCGAGGCCATCGCCCGCGCGGACGCCCTGCTGCCGGCGAAGGGGCAGCGGCACGGAACGGACCAGGAAGGGGACAGCGGACTGTCCCTGGCCGTGTGACGGGGGAACCCGTACGTGGAATCGCCCGGATCCTTACACTCGTCAACCGTGCCCATGTCCATGGGCCGTTGTCGGAAAGGCATGTTGACGGGTGTTCCAGGATTCTCCCATTTACGACCGGCTTGTCGCGGAACGCGGCGACATACCCGCAGGGGTCCGCCAAGAGGCCGAGCGCCTGCGCAGGGAGCTGGAGGTCGTCATGCTGCCGCTGCGGTCGCAGGGCCATGTGTCCGGCCTCGGCCTTCCGCCGGCCGCGGCACCGGCCCCGGCGTGGGAGCGGATGCCGCAGCTGCCGGGTGCCGGAACATCCTGAGGCGTCGCGGCCTGCCGGGGGCGTTCAGCGGGCGGACCTCCTCGTCCCGTTCGCCGGTGCGCACGGTCCGGCGGCCCCGTACGTCAGCCAGTCGGCGATGCTGCGGGCGATCGGCTGGCCGGTGTCCATCTCCACGAAACCGAACTGCCCCGACTGGTTGCACTCCAGGAACCACCAGATCCCGTCGGCGTCCTCGGCGAAGTCGAAAGCTCCGTAGGCCAGTTCGGCGTCCTTCAGATATCTGTGCACGGCCTCCGCGACCCGCGGGGGCACGTCGACGGGGGCCCAGGGGCCGGCCGAGGGCGCGAAGCGGACGTCCACGTCGTCGGGGCCCGCGTCCGGGGCCACCGGCTTACGGGCGGCCAGCAGCCGTTCCCCGACGGCGGTGAGACGGATGTCCGCCCGCTTGGCGACCCGGCGTTGCAGCAGTGTGGGGCCGAAGGCGACGGCGGAGAAGTCGGTGTCCGGGGCGACCCGGCTGGTGGGCACCGCGCGCGGTGGTTCCTGCGGGTGCGCCCCGGAGACCGGCTTGACCACCAGGTCCGGGAAGCGTGCGGCGAACTCCCGGGCCGCCTGCGGGAACGTGGTGATCAGCGTGGCCGGCACGGCGAGCCCGCTGCGCTGGGCGGTCCGCAGCTGCCACGGCTTGTGACGGGCCCGGCGGGCGGCGTCGGGATGGTTCATCCAGCGGGCGTCCGTCGAGCGCAGCATGCCGTACAGCGCCTGGGAGGACTCCTCCGTCAGCCAGTCGGACGGCTGGGCGGCGTGGGCGGCGGCTGCTCCCGGCCTGCGCACCCAGACGGAGCGCAGGCCGCTCATGCCGACCAGCCGTCCGCCGACGGACAGGTGTCCGCGGCAGCCGCCGTGCACGTACTCGCCCGACAGGGCGACGCCACGGGTCAGGTCGGCGGGATCGAACCGGACTACGGGGACGCCCGACTCGTTGAGCCGGAGGACCACCATGTCGGCGGTCACGTCCTCCTGGTTGGTCAGGATGAGCACGGTCATCTCGCGGCCCGGATCAGTCGTCGAAGTGCGTCTTGGAGCCGGCGGTGGAGGTCGTGGTCCCCAGCGCTCTGAGCGTCGCGTGGTCGGTGGCGGCGATCCGCCCGTCGGGGAAGACGTTCAACTGCAGTCCGGAGTCGTACGAGTACGGAGTGGTGACGTCCAACTGCACAGCTGGGCGCGCGTAGTTGAGCGTGAACGGTTGCATGGTCTCTCCCTGTATCGGCTTCCACCCCCTTATACGAATCGAACGGGTGGTTGGTTTCCTTACTCTCCGTGATCGTTGCCGGAAGCTGGGAAAACTGCGGAATGTTGTGGCGTGAGTGCTGAGATAGCATCCGGCAGGGCGCCAGGGAGAAGGACGGATGGGGAAATGACGGACCAGCCCGATGAGCTGTTCGCGGCGGTCGACTCGCTGCTCGCCGCCGTCGACGGCGGCACTGTGCTGCCCGTCCCGGCGGAGCGGACGCGGCTGCGTGAGGCGGCCGGGCTGACCCGGGCCGCCGTGGCCCAGGCCCTCGGTGTACGCGTGCCCAGCATCGAGGCGTGGGAGGCGGGCCGCGCCGAGCCCAGGGGAGAGCGCCTGGAGGCCTACCGCAGGCTCCTCGCCGGCCTCGCCGACCGCTGTCCGGCCGCCGACCGCTCTCCGGCCGCCGGCCGGGGCGACGGGGAGCGAGCCGCTCGTGACGCTCCGCTGTCGTCGGCCGGGCAGGCGGCCGTGGTGCGCGTTGATGGTGTTGCGCCGGGCTGCCGCCCACTCGTCCTCGGTGAGCAGAGCCCGGATCTGTTCGCGGCCGGAGACCAAGTCCAAGAAGA
>NZ_JBEXLP010000141.1:0-13033 GCF_040610035.1 Streptomyces sp. NPDC004542 | reverse complement strand
GCCGAGCCGCCTGCGGTGGTCGCGCAGCAGCATCGCGAGATGCTCGGCGGTCCCTCTGCGGACATCGAGGACAGCGGTGTAGGTGATACCGGACGGCACGTGAAGCCTCTCGGCCGGAACTTGATCTTCGCAGACCCGTTCCTACCAGGGGCTTCACGCATAACTGACGCCGGGTCACCGCCACGACCACTCGCACGCGGTCACACACCGCAACCATCACGTTGCCGAGAAGACCTCAGTAACGGCCGGATCGGCCGGTTGGCGAAGACGGGGCCGCTTGTTTGCTTCCGGGGATGACTCGAGCAGTGCATGGCAAAACGGGCGGTGATGCAGAATTATGGAGAATTTACGAAGTGAATGTGAAGTATTTCACGCCCTGAACCAGCTGAATGGTAGATCTCGTTACCTTTGCCCATTTGTGAGTATCTGGTTAATGAGATGGAGGTGCCCGTATGTTGCGACCTGACCGCTTGATCGAACATATCCAGTTACAGCCCAACGCGGCTTGGTGGGGGAGCAGTTCACATGGATACGTATGGGGGGAGACGTCGGCTGCGTACAGCCGGCGTCGTGCTTTCCGCGGCCTTAGTGCTGGCCGTGAGCGCATCGAACGGTGCCATGGCAGTGGCTAAGAAGAGTGCCGACACCTCCGCCTTCGATGCCGCCAAGGCCGCCGGGACCGCTGAAACGGGTGGGGCGGCCGAGTCCGCTGGAAGCGATGGGGCGGGCGAGGACACCAAGGCGCTGGCCGAGGCCGCGCGCACAGGTAAGCCTGTGGAGATCGTCTCGTCGCGCGGCGAGAGCAGCGAGGTGTACGCCACCCCGGAGGGGCACTTGGAAGCCCGGGAGCATCTGCGGCCTGTGCGGACCCGGGTGGATGGCGCATGGCGGGACATCGACACCACTTTGACCCGAGGCGCGAACGGAACGGTGGTACCTAAGGCCACGACCGTCGGTCTGATGTTCTCCGGCGGGGGTTCGTCCCCGTTGGTGCGGATGACGAAGAACGGCCGTGAACTGGCGCTGTCCTGGCCCAAGGACCTGCCCTCACCAGAGCTGAACGGGAACACCGTCACCTACCCGGAAGTGCTGCCCGGCGTCGATCTGCGGATGACGGCGCAGCAGGACGGCTTCACTCAACTCCTCGTCGTCAAGTCGGCCGAGGCCGCCGCGAACAGTGAACTGAGCACAATACGGCTAAAGTTGGGTGCCGACGGCATGCAGGTCAAGGAGACCCCGGAAGGCGGTCTGGCGGCGGTCGACCAGGGTGCCGGAAGCGAGGTCTTCGAAGCCCCTCGCCCCGTGATGTGGGATTCCAGCACCCAGACACTCGACACCGCGAAGCCGTCCGCCGAGGTACTCGCCACGGCGTCGCCGAGTGCCTCGAAGCGCTCGGCGGCCACGGCCGCCGACGCCATAGCCGCGTCCACCGGCTCTGCTGCCACCACCGGCCCCACTGAGTCCGAGGCCGTCGCCGCGGAGTCCGGGAACGTGGCGCCGGTCGGCGTGGAGGTTCCCGCCGGCCAGGACGCGCTGGTGCTGACACCGGACACCGGCGTGCTCAGGGGCAAGGACACGGTGTACCCCGTGTTCATCGACCCGCAGTGGTACTCCCCGAAGGCCTCGGCGTGGACGATGGCCTCCAAGTACTGGGCGTCGTCGCCGCAGTGGAAGTTCAATGGGGACCCGGACGCGGGCCTGGGCTACTGCAACTGGTCGTACTGCGCGCCGTACGACACCAAGCGGCTCTTCTACCGCATCCCGACCTCCAAGTTCGCGGGCCGAACCGTGCTGCAGGCGGAGTTCGTGGTCCGCAACACCTGGTCGGCGTCCTGTTCAGACCGCAGCGTGGAGCTGTGGCGCACCAAGGACATCTCCTCCTCGACGACCTGGAACTCGCAGGACAACGACGCCTTCTGGATCGATCACCTCAAGACGGAGTCCTTCGCCTACGGGTATACCGGCTGCGCTGCGAAAGACGCCGAGTTCGACGTGAAGTCCGCGGTGCAGCAGGCGGCCGACAAGAAGTGGTCGACGATGACCTTCGGCATGAAGGCCGCGAGCGAGACCGACGGATACGCATGGAAGCGGTTCTCGGACGACGCCTACCTGCGCGTGCGGTACAACCGCCCGCCGACGCAGGTCAAGATGTCGCAATTGACCATGGAGTACGGCGGATCGTGCAAGAAGCCGTCCAGCGCAGCGCGGGTGCGCACGCTGGGCAAGATCTACGCGAACGACGTCACGGACCCTGACGGCGACTCCGTGTCCGTGGAGTTCCGGGCGAGCTGGGACACGGGTGACGGCAAGGGTGTCGTCACCCGCTGGAAGTCCGGTCTGACGACGGCGAAGAAGTCCGGCTCGGACTTCGCGATCTCCCTGCCGTCCTCCCTCCCGCCCAACAAGACGATCAACTGGTACGTTCACTCCTACGACGGTGCCCAGTACTCGCCGTGGTCCTACACCGGTGACCCGACCGCCTGCTACTTCGTGTACGACACGAGCGTGCCGAAGGCGCCCGCCATCTCATCTGCCGTCTACCCGGCCTCGAACCCCGAGGACCCCGAGGACCCGTGGTACGACGGGGTGGGCCAGTACGGTGACTTCGTGATCACCGGCGCGGTATCCGACGTGACGAAATACTGGTACGGCATCAACGGCGACCCGGTCTCCACCAACACGATCTCCACCTCGGGCGGAGCGGCCAGGACCGTGCCGGTACTGCCGCTCAAGCCGGGCCTCAACACCTTCACCGCGAAGTCCTTCGACGCCGCGGGCAACCCCTCCGAGACCCGCACCTACCAGTTCCGGGTCAAGTCGGGGCAGCTCGAACGCGCCGACTGGTCCATGGACGAGGCGGCCGGCGCCACCCAGGCCGCGGGCAGCGCACCCGAGCAGACCGCGACCCTGTACAACGGCCCGGCGCCGAACGTGGAGGGCAAGTTCGGCAAGGCGGTGCAGTTCGACGGCGTCGACGACTACGCCGCCACCGACATCGCCACCATCAACACCGACGTCAGCTTCTCGGTGTCGGCCTGGGTGAAGCTGTCCGCCCTGCCGTCCGGAGCGGCGGTCGTGGCTTCCCAGCGCGGCAACAACGTGCCGGGCTTCGAGCTGTACTACTCCAAGGCGTACGACCGCTGGGTGTTCAACCAGTACACCTCCGACACCGTCGACGGCACCCCCGTCAGGGCCATGCAGGCCGCCGCGGGCGGAGTCAAGGCCGGGGAGTGGAACCATCTGGTCGGCGTCTACTCCGCCGGTGAGAACCTGCTGAAGCTGTACGTCAACGGTGCGATGGCCGGGTCCACGGCCTACTCCACGCCCTGGAACGCGCGGCGCGGCATGCTGATCGGCGCCGGCTTCCCCAACGGCGCTCCAGCGTCGTTCTTCCCCGGCGCCATCGACGAGGTGAAGACCTTCGAGAAGCCACTGTCGGCGACCGAGGTGGCGAGCCTGTACAGCTCGAACTCGATCGGCGCCGGCCGCCCGGCCCGCGCGGTCTTCCACATGGACGACGCCGCCGACGCGACCGCGCTGAGCGGCCGGGCCGATGTGAACCCCGCGGTCCTCAAGGGCGGCGCCACGACGGGCGCGGCCGGGATAGACGGCAACGCGCTCACCCTGGACGGGACCGACGACTACGCCACCACGTCCGGCCCGCACATCAACACCTCATACAGTTTCGCCGTTGCCGCCTGGGTGAAGCTGCCGAAAAACAAGCCGACGCACGCGGCGACCGTCGCCTCGCAGATCGGCACCACGGTGGTGGGGCCGGAGCTGTACTACTCCAGCTCCTACGACCGATGGGTGTTCAACCAGCACAGCACCGACACCTCCGACTCCACGGTGGTGCGGGCCGTGCAGCCCGAGGGCGACACCGCGCACGGCGGTGAGTGGACGCATCTGGTCGGCGTGCAGGACACCGTGGCCGACAAGCTCTCGCTATACGTCAACGGGGCCCTGGCCGGCACCACCGCCCTGCCCTCGACCTGGTACGCCGGGGGCGCGATGCAGATCGGCGCCAGCGCTTTCCAGGGTGTGCCCACCTCGTTCTTCCCCGGCCAGATCGACGACGTACGGTTGTTCGACCGGCCGGTGTCGGCCGGTGAGGTGCAGCAGTTGTTCAAGCAGCGCGCAGTGGTCAAGGGACGCTGGAAGTTCGAGACGGCCACCGGCGCCCCGCTGACCTCGCCCGACGCCTCGTCATCCGGTAACGCCATGACCCTCTATAACGGTGCGCAGACCGGCTCGGGCTGGGTCGACGGCGCTGTCGCCCTCGACGGCACGGACGACTACGCCGCGGCCTCCGTGGTGCCGGTCGACACCAGCGCCAGCTTCACTGTCAGCGCCTTCGTCCAGACGGCCGCGGTCCCGACGAGCCCGGTCACCGTCTTGAGCGCTCCCGGATCCAAGAAGAGCGCGTTTGCGGTGCGCTACGAGCCCAGTGCCACCCCGGACACCGATCCGGGCCGCTGGCGGATCGCCACGGCCGATTCCGACAGCAGCTCCGCCGCCGTCTCCGACATCGCCAACGGCATGTTCTACAGCCCCACCGACTGGAACCACGTGGCACTCGTCTACGACGGTTTCTCCAAGGAGATCCGGCTCTACGTCAACGGCGAACTCCAGGAGACCGCCTGCGACGACGCCGATGACGGGGTACAGGACGACCCGAGCTGCACCGACACCGTCTCGTGGGCCGACGACGTACTGACCTACAAGGCCGCGAAGACGTTTCAACTCGGCCGGGACACCACCGGAAACACATCCAGCCAGTATTTCCCCGGTTCGCTTTCCGACGTGTGGGTCTTCCAGGGCGCGCTGTCCGAGACCCAGATCGATCACCTCGCCGTCGGCATGCCGGGCGTGGCAACCGCTGTCCCCAGCGGCGACTGACCAGTTCAGCCACCGGGAACGGGCCGGCCGCAGCACGTGGTCGGCTCCTTACCGGGGCCCACTACTTCACTCCGTCGTGCGCGGCTCCCCGCTGCCCGCGGAGCACTCAACGGGAGGAAGACAGACCGGCATGAAGACCAGACCACGCACAAGAACAGGCAGGCCATGGCGCCGGGTGGCCATGGCCACCGCCGCCGCGCTGACCGCGACACTGCTCCAGGCGTCGGGAGTGCCCGCCGTCGCCCAAGGCTGGCGCAAGCCCGCGCTGCCGCAGGCCGAGTCCCCGGTCGCCGGCGGCCCGGCGGGCAAGTCGGTGCCCCGCAAGGTGACGAAGGGCCCCCGCACGCCCGCCAAGGCGCCGGCCGCCAGCTGGCCGAAGGCGAGCGCGGTGACGGTCACGCTGCGCAAGGAGACGGCCCGGGTCAAGGGACTGCCACTCACCATCGACACCAAGGTCAAGCGGTCCGCGGACGCGGCCACCGGCACCTACACAGTGAAAACCCTGTCCCGCGCCGCGGCTCGGAAGACGGGGGTCGACGGGCCGGTCTTCACGCTGACTCCCCGGCCGGGCGGCGCGCAGCGCGGCGGCAAGGTGCGCGCCGGGCTGGACTACTCCTCGTTCGCCGGCCTGTACGGCGGCGGCTACGCGGCCCGGCTGACCCTGGTCCGGCTGCCGGCGTGCGCGCTGACGACACCGCAGAAGAAGCAGTGCCGTACGACCCAGCCGGTGGCGACCGTCAACGACACCGAGCAGCAGACGCTGACCACGAACTCGGTCGCCCTCAGCGCGAGCACGGCGACCGTGCTGGCCGCAACCGCTTCGGCCAGCAGCGACAGGGGTGACTACAAGGCCACGTCCCTGGCCGCCTCGTCGACCTGGAGCACGGATCAGAGCAGCGGCTCGTTCGCGTGGTCGTACGACATGGCGGTGCCGCAGGTGCCCGGCGGGCTCACACCCGAAGTCGGGCTGTCGTACTCCTCCGGCGGTGTCGACGGCCGGACAGGGAACACCAACAACCAGGCGTCGTGGGTCGGTGACGGCTTCGACCTGGCTCCCGGGTTCATCGAGCGCAGCTACAAGGGGTGCGCGGACGACGGCGTGACCAACGCCGACGGGAACAAGCCGGGCGACCTGTGCTGGGCGTACGACAACGCCACGCTGTCACTGAACGGTTCGGGCGGGGAGCTGGTGCCCAACGGCACCGACTCCTTCAAGCTCAAGAACGATGACGGCACGAAGATCGACCGGATCTACGGCTCGTCGACCGACGTGCGCTCCAACGGCGCCCGCAAGGACGAGTACTGGCGCGTGACGACCCCCGACGGCACGCAGTACTTCTTCGGCTACAACCGGCTGCCTGGCTGGGCGAGCGGCAACGAGACCACCGACTCGACGTGGACGGTGCCGGTCTTCGGCAACGACGCCGACGAACCGTGCAACGCTTCGACGTTCGCGGCGTCCTGGTGCCAGCAGGGCTGGCGCTGGAACCTGGACTACGTGGTGGACCCGCATGGCAACGCGGTCGCGTACTACTACGACAAGGAAACCAACTCCTACGGCCGCAACCTCAAGGTGGCCGACGACACGCCGTACGTCCGCGGCGGCACGCTGGACCGCATCGAGTACGGGCTGAAGTCCACGGCCATGTACTCGACGAAGGCGCTGGCCAAGGTGAATTTCACCAGCAGCGAGCGGTGCATCCCCAACGGCTCGACCACCTGCTCGTCGATCTCCACGGACTCGCAGTACTGGTACGACACGCCGTGGGACCTGAACTGCGACGCGGGCAGCGACTGCGACAAGGGCCGGTTCTCCCCGGCGTTCTTCACCCGCAAGCGGCTGACGAGCGTGACCACCCAGGTGCTGGTGTCGGCTTCCTACAGCAATGTCGACGGCTGGAAGCTCACTCACCGGTGGGGTATGGCGGACACCGATTATCAGCTGCTGCTGGACTCCGTCCAGCGCACCGGCTACGACGGTACGGCCTCGATTACCCTGCCAAAGGTCTCCTTCGCCTACACCCAGCTCGCGAACCGGCTCGACAAGATCGGCGACGGCTACGCCCCGTACATCAAGTCCCGGTTGTCCACTGTCGCGGATGAGTCGGGGGGCCAGATCGACGTCGGTTACTCCGCACCGGTGTGTGACGCCGCCGCGCTGCCCACACCGGAGACGAACACCACCCGTTGTTTCCCGCAGTACATCGGCGGCAGCACGACCGACGACCCGGACCTGCAGTGGTTCAACAAGTACGTTGTCGACACGGTCACTTCGACCGACCGCACCGGCGGCGCCCCCGACCAGGTCACCATGTACGACTACCTGGACGGCGCGGCCTGGCACTACGACGATGACGACGGCATGACCAAGAAGAAATCCAAGACCTGGTCGCAGTGGCGCGGTTACGGCCACGTCAGGGTGCGCACCGGCGGTCAGGGCGGCGCGTCGGCGATGAAGTCGCAGACCGACAGCTACTTCCTGCGCGGCATGGACGGCGACCGCAAGACGTCCTCGGGCGGCACCAAGAGCGTGTCGGTCACCCTCGACTCGGGTGAGGGCGACCCGATCACCGACCACGAGTCGCAGGCGGGCTTTGCGTACAAGACCGTCACCTACTCCGGACCCGGCGGCAAGGTGCTCTCCAAGTCGGTGAGCCGGCCCTGGTACAAGGAGACCGCGAAGAAGGTCCGCGACTGGGGCACTGTCACGGCCAACCTCACCGGCGCCGCCTCCAGCAAGTCGTGGACCTCTCTCGACGACGGCGCCGGCGCCAAGTGGCAGACGACCTCGACGTCCGACACCCATGACGCCACGACCGGCCTGGTCACCCAGACCGAGGACCTGGGCGACACGACGACCGCGGCCGACGACCAGTGCACCCGCACCACCTACGTCACCGGCAGCGTCCCTGTGGACGCCCCCGCACGGGTCGAGACGGTGGCCAAGGCGTGCGACGCCGCCACCAGCCGCCCGGCCGACGTGATGTCCGACGTCCGTACCGCCTACGACGGCGCTGCGTACGGCGCCCCGGCGACGAAGGGCGACGCCACCAGGACCGCCAAACTCATTTCATACAAGGGCTCAAGCGCGGTCTACCTGGAGTCCACCTCCACCTATGACGGCTACGGACGGGCGCTGACCACCACCGACCTGACCGCCGACATTACGGTCACCGCCGCCGGCACGCTCACCAGGAGCGCCCGCAGCGACGGACGGACCACGACCACCGCGTACAGCCCGACCACGGGCTTCCCGACGAGCAGTTCGGTGACCACCCCGCCCGCTACTGCCGGTGACGGCACCACCGCACAGACGTCGACCACCGCCTACGACACGCTGCGCGGACAGCCGCTCACCGAGACGGACACTAACGGCAAGGCCATCACCTACGCCTACGACGCGCTGGGCCGCAACACCAAGGTGTGGCTGGCCGACCGGACCACCAGTCAGACCCCGACCTACGAGTTCACGTACACCATCACCGACGGCAAGCCGATCGCCGTGGGGACGAAGACCATCGGCAACTCCGGTGCGCAGGATACCTCGTACACCTTCTACGACGGCTTTTTGCGGGCGCGCCAGACACAGGGCCCCGGCCCGAAGGGCGGAACGCTGCTGGAGGACACCTTCTACGACGAACGCGGCTTGGCCGCGAAGGAGTTCGCCACCTACTACACCGACACCACCGCCCCCTCCACGACTCTGTTCAAGCCCGAGAGCGCGCTGAGTGTGGAGACCCAGAACCGTTACACCTACGACGGCCTTGGCCGGGTCACCGAGCTGAAGCAGATCGCCGGCAACGGTGACGGCGGGACGGTCCTCGGCGTCACCAAGACCATCTACGGCGGCGACCGCACCACCGTCATCCCGCCGGTCGGCGGCACGGCGCAGACCACGGTCACCGACGCCCGCGGCCACACCACCGAACTGCGCCTGCTGCACTCCCGTGCCGCCGACGCCGACTACGACACCACGAAGTACGGCTACTCACCACGCGGTGAGCTGACCAGTGTCAACGACCCGGTCGGCAACCAGTGGACCTGGACGTACGACCTGATGGGCCGGCTCACCGACACGAAGGACCCCGACAAGGGCGTCACCCACAATGAGTACGACGACCGATCCCTGCTGGCCACCAGCAAGGACGCCCGCAACACCGTCCTCGCCTACGTCTACGACGGGCTGGGCCGCACGACCGAACTGCGGGACACGTCTTCGACCGGCACGCTGCGCGCCAAGTGGGTCTACGACACGATCAGCGGCGCCAAGGGCCAGCTCGCGTCCAGTTCGCGCTACAGCGGCGGCCAGGAGTACAAGTCGAGCGTCGTCGCCTACGACCGGTTGTACCGGCCGCTGCGTACCTCGGTGACGATCCCGTCGGCCGAGGGCGCGCTGCAGGGCACTTACCTGTCGACGACCACGTACAACGCCTCGGGCACGGTGCAGGGTGTCGGGTATCCCAAGGCAGGTGATCTAGCCGCTAACACCGTCGCGTACACCTATGAGGACGCCACCTTGCGGCCCATCGGGGTCAGCGGCCCGCAGAGCCTGACCGGGAGCACCAGCTACAGCTACACCGGCAAGCCGCTTCAGTACTCGCTGGCGGCGAACGGCGGCAAGACGACGTACGAGACCAACACCTACCAGTGGGGCACCCAGCGGCTGGCCACTTCACGGGTGGACCGCCAGGACGTCTCGGGCGTCGACCAGTACAACACCTATGCCTACGACGAGGCAGGCAACGTCCTGTCCGTCTCGGACACCTCCCGCACCGGCACCGACAACCAGTGCTTCAGCTACGACTACCTCAGCCGGCTGACGGAGGCGTGGGCGCAGTCGACGACCAGCTGTGCCACGACCCCGACCACCGGCGTGCTGGGCGGCCCGGCCCCGTACTGGACCTCTTACACGTACGACGTGGTCGGCAACCGGCTCGGTGAGACCCAGCACGCCATTACCACCGGTGCCTCGGACACCAAGCGGAGCTACCACTACCCCGACCCGGGCGCGGTTCAGCCGCACACGCTGGGCTCGGTGGACACCACCGCCGGCACGGTCAAGTCCACCGACAGCTTCACGTACGACGTCGCGGGCAACACCCACACCCGACTGCTGGGCAATGGAACCTCGCAGACCCTGGACTGGGACGCCGAAGGCCATCTGGCCAAGGTCACCCAGCCGGTGGAGGGCGGCAGCGACAAGGTCACCGAGTACCTGTACGACGCCGACGGCAACCGCCTGATCGGCCGAACCCCGACGGAGTCAACGCTCTACCTGGGCGCCACGGAGATCACTCTGGCGAAGGGCGCCACGACCGCCAAGGGCACCCGCTACATCGACGTCGGTGGCGGGCACCAAGCCGTCCAGGCCAATGACGGAACCATTTCCTTCACCCTGGCCGACCACCATGGCACCGCCCAGCTGTCCGTCAACGCGACCACCCAGGCGCTGACCCAGCGGCGCACCCTGCCATTCGGCGGGCTGCGCGGCACCGAGCCGACCACCTGGACCGGCACCAAGGGCTTCGTCGGCGGCACCACCGACGCCGTCACGGGCCTGACCCACCTCGGGGCGCGCGAGTACGACACCGCCACGGGCCGCTTCCTGTCGGTCGACCCGGTCTTCACGGCCGGCGACCCGCAGCAGATGCACGGCTACACCTACGCCAAGAACAACCCCCTCACTCACAGCGACCCCTCCGGGCTGTGCGCAGAACTCGGCTGCCCCACCCGAAACTGCCCCTCCTGCCTCAACGCCACCCCAGGCGACAAAGCCAGCATCGACCGGGCGATGCGCGACTACGCCGGCTCCGGCAGCACTCCCAACAACACACCCAGCCAGATCCACAAGCGCTCCCAGGCTGCGAGCAAGTCCTGGGTGGCGGCGAACACCCCGGTGACGAAGGACATCGACAAGCTGGCCGACCAGTACTGGTCCCCCCGTATGAACGGGGAGTTCACGGACAACTTCTGGTACAACCCGGTCTACGAGTCGTCCATGGAGGGCTCCGCCTGCTATGGGCGCGAGGGCTGCCGTCAGGCCTACCTGTACGTGCTGCACGGCGGCACGGACGTCACCAAGGCCAAGGAGATCGCGGCCACCTACTGCGTCCACCACGCCGAGCAGTGCGCGGACGAGGCCAAGGAAGTCGCCCGAGGCAAGATCATCGAGGGCTACGTCAATGAGGCGTTCCTAAGCTATCTCGGCGGTGTCATGGGAGCCGAGAGCAAGGCGGCCGGCGCTTGCCGGAACAGCTTCGACCCCCGCACCGAAGTCCTCATGGCCGACGGCACCACCAAACCCATCGTCGAGGTCAGGATCGGCGACAAGGTCATCGCCACCGACCCCAAGACCGGCAAACGCGGTCCACGTGAGGTGACGGCAGAACTCCTCCACCACGACAACGACCTCATCGACCTTCAGGTCCGCGGCCCGGAGGGCAAGACCGTCACGATCCACACCACCTCTCACCACCCCTTCTGGGACGACACGGCCCACAGCTGGGTCGAGGCCGGCCAGCTCACCCCGGGCCACACTCTCAAGACCGCCGACGACAGCCAGGTCAGGCTGACCGGCGTGCTGTCCCGTCCGGGTGTGGCTGACATGTACAACCTCACTATCGCCGACCTTCACACGTACTATGTGCTGGCGGGCGATACGCCGGTACTTGTTCACAACACCGGTCCGGGATGCGGTCCCACTATTTCGACGCGTTACGAGAAGGCCGGTGATCTCGGCAAATATACCGAGGGGCAAAAGACTCGGGACCCGGCATCGCAGTGGTATCACGAGTACCTGAGCGAGGAAGAAATTTTGGACGGGGTCAATAAGGCCCCCAAGGGCGACGGGATTCTCGTGTCACGCGACGGGACGATTCTTGGCGGTCATCATCGCTGGGATGAAATTCGAACAAGGGTCAACGATGGGCGTCTCGACCCCGATACGCCGATCCGTATCGATGTCTACGGTGGAGAGTAGCGCTCTGATGTCCATGATTTATTCGACCGACCCCGACTTCCGGGTGTGCCGGATCGATTTCAATACGCTACTGGAGATCCAGCTGGAGGCGGAGGACCAAGGCTGGGCGACACGGTGGAGCTCGGTGGATGCACTCCGCAGCCAAGTCAAGGAAGAGACCGTGTTCCTTCAGTCGCTGATGCGCGAGGAAAGAGCAGGAGCTGTGCGGGCCTACCGATGTCTCTTGCTGTTCTCGACCACGGGTGGCGAAAATGCAGGCGGAATTGCCACCATCGATCTTGATCCGGTGAGGTTCGAATCGCTGGAACGTCTCGATCGAGACTCGGATGTCCGGAAGGCGCTTGTCCGGATATTCTCCCTGGCGTCGGGTGGCATTGTGACAGTCTCAAAGAAATAGCGAGATCTATCAATGGTCAACCGTTGCCGGAGCGGTTGCAGGTCGTGTCGGCGATTTTCCCGTCTCTCCAAGTCGAAAGCTCATCTCTGACGCGAAGCTTGGCCGCCCGGCGGGGGATTCACTGTCGATAACGGCCAGCGATAACCCCAGAGGCCCCACCGGAATGATGTCCCGGTGGGGCCTCTGGGGTGTCTGACGGCAGTAGTTGACGGCAACGTCAGCGGACGGCGGCTCCGACGAGGGGCGGTTCGTCGCCGTCGTCGGGCTTGCCGGTGATCTCGGCGGGGTTGCGGAGAGCGTGGCCGAGAAGGTCGACGGCGTCACGCTGGAGGCGGAGCCGGACATGGGCGTACACGGTGGCGGTGACGCCGATGTGGGCATGCCCCAACATCTCCTTGATCAACACGAGTTCCACCCCCTGCTCCAGGAGGAGCGTCGCCGCCGAGTGTCGGAGGTCGTGGAACCTTATGCGGCGGAGCCCGGCACAGTGGAGCAGGGTGTTGAAGTGCCGGGTGAGGGTGGCTCCCTCGATTGGGGCTCCGTCGGGTCGGGTGAAGACGTAGCCGCTGTCCTTCCAGCCCGTCCCCGCCGCTTCGCGCTCCTGACGCTGGCGGTTGCGATGCTGTTCGAGAGAGTGCAGGCATGGTGGGTCTTCGAAGTTAAGCGGTGCGCTGGTTCGGGCTGCTGACACGGCGTCACGCTCCGTGTTGGATCGTGCGCCTTGGCCCTGGACGCAAGGTGCCCGTGGCCCTGCGTGA
>NZ_JBEXLP010000140.1:0-13194 GCF_040610035.1 Streptomyces sp. NPDC004542 | reverse complement strand
GGTGTCCGGCCGGCACCCCCGGCGGTGGCCGGCGCCCGGGTCCAGACGGTGCCGACCCCGGCCGCCTGCGCCGTGCCGCCCCGTACCGGCATCGCCCGTGAACGCGCCTGGCTGCGCGACGCCTTCCGCCAGCAGTACAACGACCAGGCTGGCGTCGTCGCCCGGCTCCTCTCCGAGTCGCCGGGGCTGCGCGGAACCGCCCAGACGCCCACCGAGGACGTCCTCACCGACCTCGTGGCGGCCCGCCTCTACCTGCGCGGTGACGCGGCCCTGCTCGACCGTCAGGTCCGCGAGGCAGCCGTGGGGCCGCACGTCCCGTTCGCCCGCTGCGTGGCCGCGGGGCTGCGCAGGCTGCCCTCCTACCGGGGTGCCACCGTCCTGCGGGCCGCGCTCGGCGGCCCCGAGTGGGACTGGTACCGGCACCGCACCCTCGTCACCGAATGGGCGTTCTGCTGGGCGCTGACCACCGCGGCCCCGGAGTTGCCCGGCGACGCGGACCTGCTGATCTGGTCGGTGACCGCACGCCGCACCGCCCTGCTCGCCCCGGACCTGCCCGCCCGTGTGCTCTTCCTGCCCGGCACGACCTTCAAGGTGCTGGCGGTCCGCGACGGCGACCGGCGGGCCGTCCTGCTGCGCGAACTTTCCGCCTCCGAGATCGCCGCCGACGGCCGGGTCGACACCCGGCGCACCGCGCTGGACGACATGGCCCTGACCGGGCTCGAACATGCGGACCGGGCCTGGCACGCCGACGAGTCCGGGGCGGCGCCCGCGCACCTGCCGCCCGAGCAGACCGTCCGGTTCGGCGCCCCACCCGGACTCATCCTCCCGCCACCCCCCGCTCCACCAGCCCCCTCCGGAAAGAGGACCACACCATGAGCCGGCAGAAACTGCTGGTCTCCCAGGACGGCTCGGCGCCCTACCGCACCATCGCACAGGCGCTCGCCGCCGCCGCCGACGGCGCCCTCATCACCATCTCCGCGGGCACCTACCGCGAGGCCCTCGTCATCGACCGGGTCGTCACCCTCGCCGCCGGCTCCCAGCCGGGCGACGTCCGCGTCGACGGCGGCACCGCCAGCGCGGTGGTGATCGCCGCCGAGGCGGCCCAGCTGAACGGGCTCGTCCTGGAGGGCGGCAGCGAACAGATACCGGTCGTCGAGGTACGTCACGGCGAGGCGTCACTCCAGCAGTGCACGGTCTCCGGAGAGGCCTGGGCGGGCATCCTCGCCTGGCAGCGCGGCATCCTCATCGTCCGCTCGTGCCGGGTGACCGGCCTCGGCGGGGCGGGCATCGTGGTGACGTCCTCCGGCGCCAACGTGGTGGAACAGACCACGGTGGCCGACACGGGGTCGTCCGCGATCGTCGTCGCCGAACGCGGACGGCTGACCGTGCGGGACTGCCGGCTCGAGAGACCCGGCGGCAACGGCGTCTGCGTCAACGGCAGCGCCCGGGCGGTGGTGGAGACCACCGGGATCACCGCCGCCGGGCAGCCCGCCCTGGTCGCCGAGCAGAACGGCGGCGCCGAGTTCCGCGCGGTCACCGTCTCCGCCGGCACCGGACTCGACGCCTACCTCACCAGCCGCGGCGAGGTCACCCTCACCGACTGCGTGTTCACCGGCTCCGGCACGGAGTCCGTCCTGGTCGGCGGCGGCGCGGCCCCTGCACTGCGCGGCTGCGTCGTGACCGGCGCCGCCCGCACCGGGGTGCGGGTCACCGAGTCCGCACAGCCGTACCTGGAGGGCTGTCAGGTGACCGGCTCTCCGACCGGCGTCCTCGTGGACGGCGGGGCCCGGCCGGTCCTGCGGTCGGTCCGGGTGAGCGACGCGAGCGGCGACGGACTGCTGGTCGCCGAGGGCGCCGCCCTGGAGGGCGAGCGGCTGTCGGTCTCCGGAGGCACCGGCGTACGGGCCACCGGCGCCGAACTCACGCTGCGCGACTCGGAGGTGGCGAGCACCTCGGGTCCGGCCGTCGATATCCGCGAGGGCGCCACCGCCCGGCTCACCGGGGTGCGCCTCGCCGCCACCGGGGCGCCGGGTCTGGCGGCCGCCACGGCCGCGGCCGTCGCCGAGGCGTGCGTCCTGCGGGACTGCGGAGTGCTCGTCGGGGCCGACGCCACGGTCGAGCTGAAGGACACCGAGGCCACCGCCTCGGACTCGGACGGCATCCGGGTCACGGGCGGCGGTGACCTCACGGCCGTCGGCTGCCGGGTGCACGGCGCCCACGGCCACGGCATCCACATCCAGGCCGGCGGCCGGGCCGACCTCGCCCACTGCGGAGTCTTCGACAACGCCGGGGACGGCATCCGCACCAACACCGAGGAGCCGGTGCGGATCCACGACTGCGAGCTGCGGGACAACGGCGGCCAGGCGCTGCACCAGCTGCGTCCCAACCCCCGCCTCGACACCGCGAACGTGACCGGCGCGGAGGCCGGCGCGGCCGCGGAGGCGCAGGGCGGCCACCGCTGGTCGGAGGCCGGGGCCACTCCCTCCGGCGGGGACGGGCGGCCCGCCGCGGGGCACACCGGCACCGGCCCGCTGGCCGAGATGGACGCGCTGGTCGGCCTGGAGAGCGTCAAGCAGGAGGTCACCGGCCTCATCAACCTCAACAAGATGGCCCGGCGCCGCGAGGAGATGGGCCTGCCGATGCCGCCGATGAGCCGGCACCTGGTGTTCGCCGGCCCGCCCGGCACCGGCAAGACCACGGTGGCCCGCCTGTACGGCGCCGTCCTCGCCGAACTCGGCATCCTGAGCCAGGGACACATGGTGGAGGTCTCCCGCGCCGACCTGGTCGCCCAGATCATCGGCGGTACGGCCATCAAGACCACGGAGGTCTTCAACCGGGCCCTGGGCGGTGTGCTGTTCATCGACGAGGCGTACACCCTGACCAACCAGTCCAAGGGCACCGGCCCGGACTTCGGTCAGGAGGCCGTCGAGACCCTCATGAAGCTCATGGAGGACCACCGCGACGAGATCGTGGTCATCGCCGCCGGCTACTCCCAGCACATGGACCAGTTCCTGGCCTCCAACCCCGGCATGGCGTCGCGCTTCTCCCGCACGGTGGAGTTCCCCAACTACACCGTCGACGAACTGGTGACCATCGTGCGGGGCCTGTGCGCCAAGCACTTCTACGAACTCACCGACGGCGCGCTGGAGGCGGTGGCCCGGTACTTCACCCATATCCCCAAGGGGCCCACCTTCGGCAACGGCCGGGTCGCCCGTCAGATCTTCGAGACGATGATCAACAGACAGGCGTCACGGCTCGCCGTGTCGCCGCCGGGCAGCGACTTCGAACTGAGCCGGCTCACCGAGGCCGACGTCGAGACCGTGCCCGCCGCGCCCGCGCAGCCGGACGACGACGCTCCCGCCGCCGGGGACACGGCACCGCCTGCCGCCCCGCCCGGCCGCAGCCTCGCCCGCATCGCCGGGCTCGTCGGCCTGGACGGCGTACGCCGGGCGCTCCAGGAACACCTGGCGGCACTGCTGCCGCTCGGCCGGCGCGGGGAAGGGCCGGCCGGCCGCGCCAACCTGGTGTTCACCGGTCCCGAGGGCAGCGGCCGGGACGCGGTCGCGGTGCTGTACGCCCGGGCGCTCGCCGAACTCGGCCTGCTGTCCACCGGCACCGTGCACCGGGCGCCGGTGTCCGCCTGGCCGGCCCGCTGGCCCGGCCAGGCGGAGGCCAACGTGCGGACCGCGTTCGACGAGGCGGCGGGCGGCGTACTGGTGCTGGAACTCGACGAGTTCCTGGCAGCCCGCATGCTGTCGGAGCGCGCGGAACTCGTCGCCGCGACACGGCGGACGGCCGCTCAGCGGGACGACGTCGTGCTCGTGCTGTCCGGGGAACCCGGCCCGGTGGCCGCGCTCCTGGGCAGCGAACCGGGAAGCGAGCTGACCGGGTGCTTCGCCGGGCACGTCGACTTCGCGCCCTACACCCCCGACGAGTTGGCGATGCTGGCCGTACGGCGGCTCACGGCGACCGGTCTGGAGGCCGGTGACGGGACGTTCGAGGCCCTGGCCGAGCACTTCGCCCGCACTCCCGCGGCGCGCGGGGCCTTCGACGCGCATGCCTTCGCCGACCGGCTGGCCGATCTGGCGGTCACGCGTGTGGTCCACGGCAGCGACGTCCTCGACCTGCTCGACGAGGAGGACGAGGACAGCGAGGACGGCGCTTCGAAAGCGGAGACAGCCGTCGTCTAGCGCCGCTGGTACCGCGGCACCAGCGGCCGGAGCGCACGGGCAGAGCGGCTGTCACACCGGGCAGGACAGGCAGCGGGAACTGTGCCCCGCGCCGGTGGGCGAACAGGATGGAAGCACGCGGGCAACCGGCTCCGCGACTCTCCTGGAACCGACTGGAGGAAAACGGTATGGCATCGAATCTCGAGGCCGTAGACCTTGCGGGAATGCAGCAGTCCGCTCAGGTTCATCTGCAGACCCTGGAGAACCATCGGGCGTCCTTCGCCCGCATGAGGGATCTGGCCACGAGGGCGGAACAGGGCTGGCAGGGTGAGGCCGGCACGGCTTTCCAGCAGGCCCTTGAAGGCTGGATGGCGAACTACCAGAAGATCGGCTCGGTCCTCGACGAGATGCACCAGCGCATCCTCGCGACGGGGAACGTGCAGGGCCAGGCCCACCAGGCGACCAAGCAGACCGCGTCTCAGCTGGCCGGTACCACCGTCCAGCCCGTCGCGCTCAAGGGTTTCTGACCAGCACATCCCACCGATCCGGCACGGTGCCGAGAACCCTGCCACGGGGGCACCGCGCGCTACTGACAAGGAGACAACGATGGCCGAGACCTATGCCGTCGACTGGCAGGCCTTCAACGAGACCCTGTCTCAGTTGAGCACCGTACAGTCGGAGATCAACGAGCTCAACCAGCAGTTCGCCAGCGGTAACACCCAGGCGCTCACCGGCTGGATCAGCGACGTCAAGGAGATGTTCGACCAGCGCAAGATCAACTGGAACCAGACCGTCGCTGAGATGCAGCAGCAGGCCGCCGCCGCTCAGCAGGCCGCCGCGCAGTGCCGGGAGGAGTACCTGCAGGCACACCAGTACGGCGTCAAGACCTGGAGCTGACCGTGGCGATGATACCGCCCCGGCCTGACATGCCGGGAGGAAAACCTCCGGCTCCGGACCCCGGGCCGCCCCAGGCGTGGGATCCCACCAGCGTCCAGCATCCGGACGCGGTCAGCAACCCCGACCCCGGCACCGTCCCGAGCGCGCCGTCCGTGCCTACCGGCAGCGGCGGCTCCGGCAAGGAGGCGGTGAGCACGGCGGCCCTGGACCTGTTCGCCGGCAACATCGCCAAACTCGTGCCGTACGTCATAGAAGCACGCAACCGGATGGCGGCCGGATCGGCTTCGGTCGTCCAACCGGGCGCCTTCTACGACGCCTACCAGCTGCGCTCGCAGACCTCGGGCCCCAACGGGGGCGCGGGTCTGCAGCAGCGGTACTTCAACGTCCTCTCCGATCTCGCTGAGGGACTGCAGGACATCAGCAACGGCATGCAGTCGGTCAGCAAGAAGTACAGCTCGGCCGCCGAACTCGCCAACATGAAGACCAGCGACCTGCAGAACGCGCTGAGCGCTGCCCTGGCGGACTTCCAGCGGCTGGGAAACGACAGCGGCGCCACCGCCTCGTCCACCGGCGGGTCGTCGGGCGGCACGGGCACGGGGACCGGAAAGACGAGTTGACATTTTCACCCGCCGCTGTCGGTGGCTCCGGGCCGGTGCCACCGACAGCGGCGCAGGCATGACCGTATTCAGCGTTCGGTCCTTCCGCCGTCGTCGTGCTCGGGGGCCGGAGGCCGAGGCCCCAGACGAGAGCGCAGGGTTATGGCGGACTACAGCCAGGGCGGATTCCACGAGGACGGAAGCGGCATCTACGCCGACCCCACGGTCCAGGGTTCCCCGTCCGACTACGACAGCTGGGACTGGAAGCAGATCATGGCGGCCATCACGGGTGGTTCCGCCCTGGTGCCCGGCGAGGGAGGCGAAGCCCGTGCGTCCTCCGTCTCCTCCCCGCAGACCCTGGTCAAGGCGGCGAACGACTTCCAGTACGTCCAGGAGGTCATGGCGATGGTCGCCAAGAGCCTGGCGGACCAGTCCAAGGCCCTGGCCGGCGGTGAGGGCGCGCCGTGGCGGGGCGGCGCGGCGGACGCCTTCATGGAGTCGATGACCACGTTCTCCAAACAGGTTGCCTCGAACGCCGAAGCCCTCGGCGGCGGCGCCACCGGCAGCTCGGTCGGGCAGAACCTCGTCTGGAGCGCCAACGCGCTCGCCGTCGCCCAGGCCAACATCCACGCCATCGACTACTGGTACGCCAACCAGGCCGCCCGGCTCGGCGTCAAGCCCATGGCCAACGGCCTCATGCCGATCAGTCAGAAGCCCGAGCTCGTGCAGATGATGACGGACGACATGCGGGCCGAGCTGAAGAAGCTTGCCTCCAACTACGCCCAGGTCAGCCAGACCCTCGGCCGTGTGCAGCCCAAGCCGGTCGTCTCACCGGTCAAGGATCCGGGCAGCACCGGTGGCAGCGGTGGTGGCAGCGGCGGACCCGACCTGACCGGCGGGGGCGGCTCCGGAGGCGGTACCGGCGGCACCGGCGGTCCCGACCTGAGTTCGCTGGGCGGTGGCGGTGGCGGCGGTACCGGAGGCACCGGCGCCCCGGACCTGAGTTCGCTGGGCGGTGGCGGCGGTGGCGGTACGGGCGGCTCCCCGGCGCCGTTCACCGGCGGCGCCGGCCTGCCCGACCTGGCTACGACCGGCGGGGGCGGGACCGGGGATCTCGGAGGCACCGGAGCGATCTCCCCCTTCCCCGGCGGCGCGGGCACCGGCGACCTGGGCACCGGGGGCGGGGGAGCGGGCCTGCCGAACCTGGCCGTGCCCGGCGCGGGAGCGGGCGGCACGGGTGGTGCCGCGGACCCGTTCACCGGCGGCACCGCCACGCCGGACCTGCCCGCCGGCATCGGTAGCGGTACCGGTAGCGGCACCGGCACCACGATCGACCCGTTCCCCGGCGGCACGGGCACGGGCACGGGCCTGACCGACCCGGCCCTGGGCACCGGGGGAAACCTCGGCGCGGGCAGCGCGCTCCCCCTGCCCGGGTTCGGTTCCGTGGCCGCACCGTCGACGGGCACCTCCGGTTCCTCGACGTCGGGCCAGAACCTCGCCGAACCCGTCACGGCCTGGAACGGCGGAGCCCAGACGCCGGAACTCGCAACCGGCGGGACGGGGAGCATCGGTGTCCCCGACCTCGGCAACGCCGGAGCCGGGCTCGGCGACGGCGCGGCGCTGCCGAGCGACCTCGTGGGTGGAACGCCCGGCCTCGGCAGCCCGGCCTCGATGCCGTCCTCCAACCTCGTCTCCGCACCGGGCCTGCCCGACACGTCGGCGGCGGGTGCCGCCGGTGTGGGTGCCGGTATGCCGATGATGCCGATGGCTCCGGGGATGGGTGCGGGGGCCGGGGGGCAGGGGACGGCTGGTGCCGAGCGGCCGGACGCGTCGGGTCTGTTGGGTGGTGAGGTGAAGCCGTGGGCCGGTGGCGAGGGTGTGGGTGCGTTGCCGGAGGCGGATCCGGTGGCGGGTGCGGCGGCGGGTGGTCCGGGTCTGTCCGGGCTGGATGCGGGCCGGTCGCTCGATCCGGCGGCCTCTCTCGCGGCGTCGCCCCAGTTGGCGGCCGAGCCGACCGCCGGTGCGGGTGAGGGTGCCGGTGCGGGTGCCGGGATGCCCATGATGCCGATGATGCCCGCCACGGGTGCGGCGGGCGCCGGATCCGCGGGCGGGGCGGGCGGCGAACGGCCGGACTCCTCGGGTCTGCTGGAAGAGGCCACCGCTCCCTGGACCGGCGAGGACGCGGACGGCGCACAGGAGGGCGCCGTCCCGGTGGCCGGAGCTCCGTCCGGCGGCTCCGCACTGTCGGGCCTGCCCGCCACCGCGTCGGCCGGATTCGTACCGGTGCTGCCCCTTCCGGCGGCGCCGACGGCGCGTACGGGCCGTACGGGTTCCGACGGCGCCCCTGCGGGTGGGGGCAACACCGAAGGCGAAGTCACCGCGTCGTCGGCCCTGCTGGGCGGCTCCGCGGCAGTGTGGTCGCCCGGGGCGGAGGAGACGGCGACCGCCCCCGCGGAAGCCACCGCGGCTTCACCGGAGTCCGCTCATGAGGGTGCACCGGCCGGGGACCGGGGCGCACCGGCGCAGGCGCTGTCCGGCACGCCGACCGGCGTCCCCGGCCCCGGGTCTCCGCACGCACGTGTCGCCCCCCGGGAGGTCTCGGCCGCCCAGAGCCTCGCGGATTGGCAGGCGGAAACGGCTCCGTCCGCCGAACCCGCGGTGGCCGCCCCGCTTCCCGAACCGCCCGACGACCGGGTCCCCGTTCTGGCCGAGTCCGTGGACACGGACGACGCCACCACCTGGGACGTAGCGGCGGCTGGCTTCGGCACGTTGATGCTCGCGTTCGCCGGCCAGGGCGCGGCCGACGGCGAGCACCCGCAGAGCACCTCCCGCTACGCCGTCGCCGAGCCGGCCGTCTGGGAGGCGGAGGGCGGCAGCGCGGTCCGGATGGCGGAGCGCACGGTGGACCCCGGCTCCGCCTCGTCCGCCGATCCCGAACTGACCACATGGCGGCCCGCCGCCCGGCCCACCGCCGCGGCCGGGGCCGGGGTCGGGGCCGGGGCTGCCTCGGGCATCGCCCCGGACGAAGAGATCCGCTGCGGGGCCGGGGCCGGCGAGGTGCCGGACGAGCCCGAGCCCGAGGGAACCGGTTCCGCGGCGGACGACGAGCAGGAGGACGACGAGGGCGGTGACGAGGGCGCGCTCGGCCTGCTGACGCAGGACGTCTCGACCTGGGGCACCCGTCCCGTCGTGCCGGACTCCATCGGTTAGCCGTCACCCGTCACCCGCACGCCCCACCCACCGCCCGTGGCCGACGGCCGCCCGCCGTCCGGCACTGGCGGCCGCCAACCACCGGTCGTCCCGGCCGCCCAGGAAACGGACCCATGAACGACGACAGCACACCCACCACCGCCACCGCCGTGCCGGAACCGCCCGACGACGTCCGGGAGGCCGCACGCCAGGCCCCCGACCACTGGTTCGGGATGGTCGACCCGGCCTGGGACGAGGCCGGGGGGCCACCGCCGGACTGGGCGGTCATCGGCCGGTGGCGCTCGGACGGGACCGGAGAGATCGTCGAGTGGCAGGACAACGACGCCTACCGCCCTTCACCCGCCGCGCTCGGCTGGGACCCGCCCACGGACCCGGCGGACCACGCGGTGCAGCGGGCCGCCACTGGCTACGGCCACCCGGAGGAGGTCGTGCGCGCCTTGGCCGGAAGCGAACTCGCGGTGCTCGTCCACCCGGACGGCTCGGTCGTCACCGCCGGGACACCGGAGGGCACCGCGGTGGTGCCCGCCTTCACCGCGCAGCCCCAGGTGGACGCGGCGGGCCGTCTGGCGTACCGGGTGATGTCCTGCCGGGACGTCGTCGGACTGCTCCCGCCCGGCCACCTGATCTATCTGAACCCGGCCGGTCCCGTCTCTCTCACCGTGGAGACGGGACCGCTCCTCGACGCGTTGTCGGACGCCGGGGACGCCGGGGACGCCGGGGACGCCGGGGACGCCGGGGACGCCAAGGACCTCGGGGACACCGGCGGCACCCCCGTCTGACCTGCATGTCCTCAAGCGCCCGGCGTCTTTTCGGACAAGGTCGGTGTTCATGCGGGCAGGGGTCACGAACCGTCGTTCTCCTGCCCGGCCGCCCGTGTTTGAGTGAGTGAAGAAGAGGCCGCCGCCATCGTCCGACCACGCAAGGAGTGAGCAGGTGTCCACGTCGTACGACGAGCAGATCGAGGAACTGCGAGCGGGTTACCAGGCCCAGCTGGCGCAGATCGGCGAACTGCAGCGCCGTATGAGCGAGGTGACCGGCACCGCCACGGCCAAGGCGCAGGCCATGAAGGTCACGGTCGGTCCGCAGGGCGAGCTGGTCTCGGTGGAGTTCCCCACCGGCGCCTACCGCAGCATGGCCCCCAAGGAACTGGCCGACCTGGTGGTCTCCACCATCCAGGAGGCAAGGGGGAAGGCCACTGCCGCCCTCGCCGAGGTCATGACCCCGCATCTGCCCGAGGGACTCGACGCGACGCAACTGCTGCGCGGCACGGCGGACGTGGCCCAGCTGATGCCGTCGGAGCCGGCCATGCCGGACGGGGTGCGGGAGTACGTGGACCAGGGGCGCCTGGGACGGCAGGCCGGTGAAGGGCCCCGCATCGCGCGCAAGTGACCCACCCTCCCTGTCCCGTCCGTGGTCCGCAGTCCGGCCGTACCGTACGGGCCCGCCGGCCACCGCCTTGACTCGCTGGTCGTTTCCCTGATCCACCCGCCCAGAATCGAGCCCTGCCATGCCTGAGAAGTTCGTCGTCAACCCTGACGGGCTCCAGTCCGCGAGCGTGCCGCTGGTGGCGCTGGCCGAGCGTCTGGAGGGGGCCTTCAAGTCGGCCGCGGCCCAGCTGTCCGCGGACGGTTCCAGGGCGTGGGGGAACGACAAGCCGGGCGCGCAGTTCGCGAGCGGCTACGTCCCGGCCGCCCAGGACATCATCAAGGCCGGCTCCGGCATCGGCCAGGTTCTGGGCACCTCCGCCCAGAACCTGCGGGCCGTGGCCAAGGTCTTCCAGAACGCCAATGAAGCGGCCATCCAGGACACGACCCGCCTCAGCGGGCGGCTCGGCGGCAGCAGTGGCCGGGGCGGCAGCGGCGGCGGGCGCGGCGGACGTCCGTGAGCCCGGTCCCCGAGCCCCTCCGGTGGGCCGCGCTCATCACCGGTACGCAGTTGCCGGAGGCCGATCCCGCCCTGCTGCGGCAGCAGGGCGAGGTGTGGGCGGGGTTGGCCCAGCAGGTGCAGGGCATGATGAGCGAGGTCAACTCGGTCCGCACCAGCGTTCTGTCGAATGTCAACGGGCAGCCGGCCGAGGCGTTCGACGCCTACATGCGGACGCTGGGCACGACGCTGCCGGAGCTGGCGAAGGCCGCCGACAACCTGCGCCTCAGGGCTGACGAGTTCGCGCTGGAGGTCGAGCACGCGACCTACATGGTCGAGGCGATGCTCGCCTGGATGCTGATCGAACTGGCCTTCCTGGCGAACACGTTGTTCGGGCTCGCGGCCGTGCCGGCGCTGATCACGGGTGTGCGGCAGGTGATCCAGGCGATCCTGCGACGCCTGGTGATGTCGGCGGCCATCGGCGCGGCCTCCATGACGGGCCTGGAGACGCTCCTGCAGGCCATCGAGATCCTCAAGGGCACGCGAAAGCACCTGGACCCCAACGCCATCAAGAACATGGCGCTCGGCGGGGTCATCGGCGGCGCCGCGTTCGGCGCGCTCTCCGGTGTGGCCTCCCACTTCGTGCCCAAGTTCGCCAACTCGCTCATCGGGCGCACCGCGATCGGCGGGGCGTCCGGTGTGGTCGGTGGAGCGGCCGTCAACGCGGCGCTCGGTGCCCAGCAGGACCTGGGCCTGGCCTTCCTGGCCGGTGCGGCCGGTGCCATGCTCGGCGCTCCCGGTGGCGGGGGCCGCAGGCAGGACACCAGGCCGACGGAGGGGCTCGCCGACGCGGTCAAGTCGCTGACCACCAAGGCCCCCTTCAGCCCGCCCGAAGGCGTCAACGGCACCGACCTGCCCGGCCTCGGTGGCAGTGCCGGTGCCTCCGGCGGCATCAAGGACCTCACGACGCCCGTCCCCGGTTCCGCCGGTTCCGGCACGGGTGCGCCCCGGAACACCGCGACGCCAGGTCCGGACGCGGTCACCGGCACTCACGGTGCCGTACGGACCGAGGCCCCGGCCCCCGACGCCGGCCGGCCGCCCTCCGAGGCCCCGTCGTCCGCACCGGAGACGCGGACGCCCTCACCCGAGACCGCCGTGCCCGCGCCCGCGACCGCCGCCGCGGGCGGGGGCACGGCCCGGGACGCCGCCGCGCCCGCGCCGGCGTCCCCCCGTCCGTCCGTCGGCCTGCCCGGCTTCGAGGAAGCGGGTCCGGCCGCGGCCACGACCCCCGGTGGCCCGACGAGCCGTCCGGTGGCTCCCGGCCCGGCCGCCACCGGGCAGGTCCGCGAGGTACCGGACCCCGTCCGCACCCCGTCCCAAGCCGGCCCGACGGCGGAGGGGACGCCGCCACCCGTCATCAGGACCGGCGCGACCGCCGAGGGAACACCGGCGCCGGAGACCGGCGGCACCCCCGACGGCGGCGCACTGCCCGGACGGATCGCGGAATCGGGCCCGGGTGCGCCGGAGACCGGAGCGCTGTCCGCACCGGCGGCCGTGGGCGACGGGGTTCGTGGCGCCGAGGGCGTTGCGGGTGCCGGCGGGGGGCCGGACCGTACCGTGGGCGGCGCTCATGCGGAGCCGTCGGGCACCGTGGGCACGCAGGGAGCGCCGGGTTCGGCGCGTCCGGGTGCCACCGATGCCGCTCCCGCGGCCACCGCGCGGCCGGACGGCGCGGCGCGCGGCACCGGGGCGCCGGCGCCCACCGCTGCGGACGCCATCGCCAAGCCGCCCGTCACGACGCAGTCCGGCAACCCGGCGACCAGCGGGCCGGGGACGCGGGCCGGTGTGACCGGTGGGGCCGGGGCTCCTGAGGTGCGTACGGTGGCCGGGCCGGGTGCCGGTGGTGACGCGAGGCCGGGCGAGGGATCCGCCTCCGGTGTGCGTGCCGGTGCGGACCCGGTGTCGGTGCGTGAGGTGCCGGCGAGCGGGGAGCCGGAGGCGCGGGCCGGTGTGACCGGTGGGGCCGGGGCTCCCGTGGTGCGTACGGAGGCCGGGCCGGGTGCCGGTGGTTCGGTGAGGCCGGGCGAGGGATCCGGGTCCGGTGTGTCCCCGGGCGCTGGAACGCGGCCGGACGTGCCGGGTGGGGCGTCTGCCTCCGCTGTACGCGCCGCCGGCGACCCGGCGACGACCCGCGAGGAACCCGTCACGCGTCCGGTCACGACGGTCCGTGCCGACGGGGGCTCGCGGCCCGGGACCACGGGGCAGCCGGGGGCGCCCGTGCGGGGCGACGGCACGGCCGGTACCGGGAGCGCCCGGCCGGACGCCGTGGCCCGGCAGAGCGGGGAGGTGCGGCCCGGAGCCGCGGCGCAGCCCGGGGCGGCCGTGCGGGCCGGCGGGTCCAGGGCCCGGGTGTAGCCGGAGCCCCCGCCGACCGCTCCGGCCCCGCTCATCGAGCTGGC